>JAFUTR010000016.1 GCA_017477845.1 Bacilli bacterium | reverse complement strand
TTTGTAATTTGATATAGTTGTCATTTATATTTCCTCCTTCATGTGGACAATATATCAGAGCATATTATAACACGTGATGTTTGAAAGATTAAGTGGAACATTAATAAATTTAGTGTCCAACTTAACTTTTCAATTAACAAAAAAATAAATTTTTTCTTCATATTTTTACATTTTTGTGATATATTTTATGTAGAAGGAAAGAGGTGTTTGTTTTGAAGATGACAAAAAGAAAAATATTTAGCATTGTAATGGCATCAATAGCTTTATTCTTATTCATCAACATGTTTATTCCACAAGTAGATTATGGATACTATAAAGTAAACATGTGGGATATGGAAGGAATGCGTGTTATTTTCTTATTTGCAGTTATTGCAATTATTACACTATATCTTTTACATTTATTCTTAAATTTAAAAGATAGATGGGTAAGATATGCTAATTACGCTACTGGATTCATCACATTATATTATCTTGCATTTTTCTTTGGAAATATGAAAGGTTTATATGTTGGAATCATTCTTGGATTACTTGCATCACTTGGACTTGCTACAATTTCAGTATTGTGGGATTTTATGAGTGATAAACCACTTGGTCATGGTGCTCCAATTAAAGGATACGATGCTAAAACTGGTCAACCTATTTATGCAAAACCAAAGGGATTTGATCCTAAAACAGGAAAACCAATTTATGAAGAAGAATAGTACTTAGGTACTATTTTTTTTATAACTTTTTTGATAAAATAACTACTGGAGGATGTTATGAACAAAGATATAATTACACAAATTAGTAAAGATTTAAATATAAAAGAAACCCAAACAGAAGCTGTTCTTTCAATGCTAAGTGAAGGTAATACTATTCCTTTTATTGCAAGATATAGAAAAGAAAGAACTGGAGCTCTTGATGAAGAAAAAATAAGAAGCATAAATACAGTTTATGAATATCAAGTTAATCTATTAAAAAGAAAAGAAGATGTAATAAGATTAATAGATGAAAAAGGGTTACTTACTGAAGAATTAAAAAATTCTATTATGGCATGTCAAAAACTTGTTGATGTAGAAGATCTTTATAGACCTTATAAGGAAAAGAAAAAAACAAAAGCAACTGAAGCAATTGCCAACGGACTAGAGCCTTTAAGTAAAATGATTTTTAGCTTCAGTGATAAAAACATTTATGAAGAAGCAAAAAAATATATAAATGAGAAGGTTGCTTCTGTTGAAAAAGCTATAGAGGGAGCAAAATACATAATTGCAGAAACAATAAGTGATAATGCGAAATATAGAAAAGAAATAAGAAGAAAAACATTCAAGGATGGAATAATTATTTCAAAATTAAAAAAGAATGCAAAAGATGATAATAAAATATATGAAATGTATTATGAATTTCAAGAAAAAGTTAACAGAATTAAACCTCATAGAGTTTTAGCACTTAATCGTGGAGAAAATGAAAAAGTATTAACTGTTTCAATCGATATAAATAAAGAAGATATTATTAATTATTTAAACAAAGAAATAATAAAAAAAGAAAATGAGTGTGGAAAATTAGTAAAAGAAGCTATTGAGGATAGTTATGATAGATTAATATCACCAAGTATTGAAAGAGAAATAAGAAGTGATTTAACAGATGTAGCAGAAGAACGTGCTATCAAAAACTTCTCAGATAATCTAGAAAATTTACTGCTTACCCCACCAATAAAAGGGCACACTGTATTAGGATATGATCCAGGATTTAGAACGGGTTGCAAACTAGCAGTAGTTGATGAAACAGGAAAACCTTTAAATATAAGTGTTATTTATCCAACTGAACCACATAATAAAATAGAAGAAAGTAAAAAAATAGTTCTTGATTTAATCGATAAATATAATATAGATATTATTGCAATAGGAAATGGAACCGCTTCCCGCGAATCCGAAAAATTTATTGCAGATACTATAAAAGATGCTAAAAGAAAAGTTGAATATGTAATAGTTAGTGAAGCTGGAGCAAGTGTATATTCAGCATCCCCTCTTGCTATTGAAGAATTTCCAGATTTAACTGTAGAAAAAAGAAGTGCTATTAGTATTGCAAGAAGATTACAAGATGCATTATCCGAACTTGTTAAAATAGATCCAAAAAGCATAGGAGTAGGATTATATCAACATGATGTAACACCAAAAAGACTAGATGAATCATTAGATTTTGTCGTAACAAAAACAGTTAATCAAGTTGGAGTAAATATTAATACTGCTTCAAGTTCACTTCTTTCTTATGTGTCCGGAATGAACAAAAGAGCAATAGAAGCTATACTGGAAGAAAGAAATAAAAAAGGTAAAATAAATACTCGAGAAGAAATAAAAAACATTAAAGGAATAACACCAAAAGTATATGAACAATCGATCGGGTTTATGAGAATCATTGATGGAGATAATCCACTTGATAAAACAAGCATTCACCCAGAAACATATAAAGAAACAGAAACACTACTTAAAAGTTTAAATTTAAAAAGTGAAGATATAGGTACAAATAAATTAAAAGAAGCACTTGAAAATTTTGATATCAACAAGTATTGTGAAGAATTAAAAATAGATAAATATACATTAACAGATATTGTAAATGATTTAGTTAAACCTAATAGAGATCCAAGAGATAACATGCCAAAGCCAAAATTAAGAGATGATGTTTTAAAAATAGAAGATTTAAAATTAGGAGATAAATTACAAGGTACAGTAAGAAATGTTGTTGATTTTGGAGCATTTATAGATATAGGGTTACATAATGATGGATTAGCTCATGTTTCAAAACTATCCAAAGAATATGTAAAGAATCCAAATGATATAGTAAGTGTTGGAGACATAGTTGATTGTTATGTTATTGATATATCTTTAGAAAAAGAAAAAGTATCACTAAGTCTATTTAAGGATTAATTATTTGTAAAAAAGAAAAGTAAATCTTTTCTTTTTTTGTATTTTAAATTATAATTATATTAAGATAGGTGACTAATATGGATGATAATAAAAAAATTGATGATAATGAAATGGATAATAATGAAGAATTAAACGACAACTATAAAGATGATTATGATGATTTTGATAATGATGACTTATATGTAGATTCTTCTCTTGATTCAAATACTAATGATTATGATTACAATAGTGATGATGAAAATTATGATTTTGAAATAGAAGATACATCAAGTGGCGATGATTTGAAAACAAAACTTGTCAAATATGCAGTTTATTTCTTTATAGGACTTATTGTATTTTTACTTTTATTGGCACTTATATTTTCTTTTAATAAAAAGAGTAAAAAGAAAATTGAAGAAAGTTTATCCTTATCGACAGGTGAAACTTATTTAATAAAAAATGCCAATGATAAGTTTTCTTGGACAAGCACAGATAGTAGTGTTGCGACAGTTTCAACAACAGGAGAGATTTTAGCATTAAAAAGAGGAGATGCAATAATTACTATTACTACAGATAATGAAATAGTTTCATATAATATTCATATTGAAGAAGCTAAAGTTGATATAACAAATATTAAAATGGAAAAAGATTCGCTTGATTTAAAACTTGAAGAGCAATATCAAATGAATGTAAACATTTATCCAGAAGGGGCAACCCCAACTAATCTTACATGGTATAGTACTAATGATAAAGTAGCAGTTGTAAATAATGGAACTATTAAAGCTGTCGGAATAGGTACATGTATAATTACTGTTAAAACAAATAATGGAATAGTAGATAGTATATTAGTAAAAGTAACATCAAATGTTAATGAAGAAATAATAAAAATAGAAGATATTTCATTTGATACTAATAGTATTGTCTTAAAAAGTGGTGTTACTTATTCATTAAATTTTGAAATAACTCCTAATAATGCAACTGAAGAAGTTATATGGGAAAGTAGCAATAAAGAAATTGCTACAGTAGAAGATGGAATTATAAGAACAGTTAAAGAAGGAACTATTACTATAACAGCCAAAATCGGTAATATTGAAGAAATATGTTATGTAACTGTTGTAACTGGAGATAGTGATACTCCAGATGTAATAGATGATGGAAAGAAAAAAGAAGTAGAAGAAGTATTATTAAATCAAACAGAAATAACATTAACAAAAGGTGGCATTTATAGTCTAACAGCAACAGTTAAACCAAATGATGCAACTAATCAAAAAGTAACATGGAAAACTTCAGATGAAAAAATAGTTAAAGTTGATCAAGCTGGGAACTTAGAAGCACAAGAAGAAGGATTTGCAATAATAACAGCAACTTCAGACAATGGTAAAACAAATGATTGCCTAGTAACAGTAGTAGATGAAGACTCTCAAAAAGAAGACTACTTAACGATTGAATTAAATGAAACTAATAAAACTTTAATAATTGGAGAAACTCTACAATTAGTAGGAACAATAAGTCCTAACAATAATGTGTCAAATACAATTACTTGGGAAAGTGATAATAGTGAAGTCGCATCAGTTGAAAATGGATTAGTAACAGCTAAAAAAGAGGGTAGTGCTACAATTACAGCAAAACTAGAAAGTGGAGCTAAAGCAACTTGTGAAGTGACTGTTAAGAAAAATAATGATGTAAGAATACTAACTATAAAGATGAATGTAAGTATTATAAATTTAAATATAAATGGTTCATCACAACTAAGTGTTTCTATAACACCAAAAAATGCAACTGATAAGACTATTTCTTGGTCAAGCTCAAATAGTAATATAGCAACAGTAGATAACAATGGAAAAGTAACAGCTAAAAAAGAAGGAACAACGGTAATAATTGCAAAGTCAAGTAATGGAATGGTTGCTAAATGTACAGTAGTTGTCTCAAGTGGAAAAACAACTAAAGGACCAATTATCATTGATGAACAAGAAAAGGAAACACTTAATAAATTAAAAGATGGTTTAAATATTATCAAAAATGCAATTAAAGAAATTAAAAATTAAAAAAGAAAGGATTCCTTTCTTTTTTTATATATAACTATAAGTGAACAAAAGAGTTATAATGATTCTTAATCATAATAATCAATTTTTATTGCTTTCTTAACTTTTTTCATTGTATTTTCTGCAACCTTTTTAGCTTTTTTAGTTCCATTTATTAATATTTCATCTACAATTTCAGGATTATCTTCATAATACTTAGCTTTTTCTTTAATAGGATTTAAAAACTTATTCATATTTTCAATTAATTCTTTTTTACATTGAACACATCCACGTAATCCTTTTTTACATTCATTACATATATTATTTAAATCTTCGCTTTTGATTAATTGATGATAATAATAAACCATACATATATCTGGATTAGCTGGATCATCTTTTTTTATTTTATTTGTATCTGTAACAGCTCCCATTATTTTCTTTTTAATTTCATCTTCAGAATCTCTTAAATATATAGCATTACCAAGACTTTTACCCATTTTATCATTTCCATCAAGACCTTTAATTCTTTTTGTTTTACTTAAGTAGGCTTCTGGTTCTTTTAAAGTTTCACCATAAATGCTATTAAATTTCCTTACAATTTCGCGACATTGTTCCAAAAGTGGTAATTGATCTTCTCCGACTGGAACTAATTCACCATTAAATGCAGTAATATCGGCAGCTTGACTGACTGGATAACCAACAAAACCATAAGTAACACTTTCACCATCGTTCCCAAATAAAGCTTTTTTTTGAGAAATTTCAGTTTTAATAGTAGGATTTCTATAAAGTCTTGCAATAGTTACTAAATTAGAATAATAAATTGTTAACTCAGCAATTTCAGGAATCATAGATTGAATAAAAATTGTTGATTTTTCAGGGTTAATTCCAATAGCTAACAAATCAATTGCAATATCACGAACACTTTCGCGTACTTTTTCTGGATTATTAAAATTATCAGTTAAAGCTTGAACATCAGCAATTTCGAAAAATGAATTGTATTCATCTTGTAATAAAACCCAATTTTTAGTCGCTCCGAAATAATGACCTAAATGAAGCTTACCAGTAGGTCTAATTCCAGTTAATATAGTTTTTTTCATATAATCACTTCCTGAAGGTATTTTATCACATAAATTGATTTATTGATAGATTTCAAAAAAAGTTTTAACAAAAATATATCAATTTATAAAAAAATGTAGTAGAATTAATATAGGTGATAGTAGATGAATAAAAAAGGATATACTTTAATTGAAATGATAGGGGCAGTAATTATTTTAGGAATAATAGCAACAATAGCAGTAGCAACATTTACAAGAAATTTAAGAGGATTTAGAGATGATTATTACGCTTCGCAAGAAAGTACAGTCTTACAATCAGGACGAGAGTATTTAAGTGATAACAGGAATATAAGGCCAACAGATTTATTAGAAGGACAAAAAGTAAAACTAACACTATTGGAATCATACAAATATCTAGATAAAATAAAAGACTATAATGGTGATGATTGTGAAGGGTATGTATTAGTAGTAAAAGAAAATAAAAATGATTATACATATCATGCATGTTTAAAGTGCCCATATGATGATTATTATAGTAAAGATCCATATTGTGATGAGTCAATCACATGGGAAGTAGCATCAAGTGTTACATATAATTTAGAAAATCCAGACACAATCTATATTTATAAGGGTACATCAAGAGAAGAATTGAAAAATCTATTATATTTAGATGTAACATATGCAAGAAAAAATGAAAAAGGAGAAAATGTAGTAGTTAGCAAGGATGAAGAAGAGAACAATTTAAAAGTATTACCACAAGATATAGATAAAATAAATGTAGAAAAAATCGGAGAATATGAAGTAACATATGAGTACAATGGAGAAAGTGTAAAAAGAAATGTTGTGGTATATGAAAATGAATATCCAAGTTATATAATTAAAAAGAAAAATGAAGTTGCAACAGATTTAAATGGAGGAAAGACAACTCAAGAAACTAATTACACATCAGGAGAGTGGGCACAAGAATTAACTGTTACATTTACCCAAAGTAAATTTCAGAATGATGATGTTAAGATTATATCATATCAATGGAATAAAGATGATAGATGGCAGGATTTATGTGAACCAGATCAATCAAAATGCTGGACAACAGATACAACATGCAGCTGTACAGCAACTATAACAGGAGAAATGAATCAAAATAATGTAAAGTTTAGAACAATTGATTCAGAAGGAAAAATTAGTAAAGAAACTCAAGGACTAGATATAAAAATAGATAACACAAATCCAGTATGTACAATAAATACAACTGAACCAGCTGATGGAGAAAATGGATGGTTTAAGAAAAATGTAACAGTACAAATCAAAAATTATGATGATAAGGGATTAACAGCAAAAACAAAGAGTGGACTAAAACTACACCAAATATTAACAAGTGGACTTAATAGAACAGGAACAAATACAGAAGAAGTAACACAAACAGCAAATACAAGTGGGCAAGTTTTTGTAGGATATGTAGAAGATAATGCAGAAAATTATAATACATGTAGAATAACTATAAAAAAAGATGATAAAAAACCAGAATGCAGTATAACACTTTCCGGAACTAAAAATTCTTCTGGAGTATACTTAACAAGTGTAAAAGCAACAATAGAAGCGACTGACGAAGGAGGAAGTGAAGTATCACAATACGGAATAGGTAGCCTAACAGGAGATAAAGAAAAAACATATACAACAAGTGCGACAGTAACAGGTAGTGTTAAAGATAATGCAGGAAATACAAATACATGTACAGATACTTTCACAATAAACTCTAATATTGAAGTAACATATAATGTTAATGGAGGAGATAACTGGACAAGTACAACATGCGGAAGTGGATATACATTATCAGGAACAACATGTAAGAAGAATGTAACTTACGATGGAACATATGCATCTTTCCCAACACCAGTTAGAACTGGATATAATTTTGCTGGATGGTATACAGCATCATCAGGTGGAACAAAAGTGGAAACAACAACTAAAGTAACAAATACAAGTGCCCATACTCTATACGCCCACTGGACAGCAAAAACAGTTACAGTAACATTTAATTGTAATGGAGGAAGTGGTGGAGGAACAGAGACATTTACTTATGGAGTAGCAAATCAAAAGTTTAGTAAAACATGTACAAGATCTAACTATACTTTAGCAGGATGGAAATTAACTAGCAGTGGAACAAGTGCTAATTATAGTGTTGCAAGTGGAGTATCAAATGATTGGATCAATACCCGTGCACCTTCAGTTACAATCTATGCTCATTGGACAGCAAACAAAACATGTAAAAGAGTATACTTTATGGACTTACCTCATTGGTGTTGTGGAAGCCATAGAGAAGGGCATGGATATAATGGTGGATGTGGAAATGCTTGCTTTATAAGTGGAAGACCTGCTGTTGGAAATCATATGTATGGTGGAGATGACGCTTGTAGTTACTGCATAAATGATGGAACCCAATATAAAGATATTTATGATAAATACACATGGAAACTTGATAAAAACAATAGTGATGCAAACAAGAGATTCTATGCATGTTATTATTTCCAAAACGGTGTTCCAACAACAGAAACATGTTCATGCTAGGAGTTTTATATGAGAAAATATGGAGTAATAATTATAATAATAGGAATATTTCTTATAATTAGTTCTCTATTTCTATCGAATATAAATAAAAAACAACAAGAAAAAAATCAAAATGATAAAAAACAAGAAGAACAAAAAGAAGAAATAATAAAAACTTTCTGTGATAATAAAGAAGCTAATAATGAATTTAAAACATATGAGTTTAAACAATTTGATAATATATCTTTTGATTTTATTGACTGTCTAGAAACTAAAGATGATGACTTTTATTATGAATCTTTAGAAAAAGACTATACATTAGAATTTAAAATAGCAATTGGAACAGTTGACAAGTTTAAAGAACAAATAGAAGCATCAAATAAGGAATTGAATACAAAAGTAGAAGTAAAAAAAGATTCAAAGGTAGTTATTGGAACAAGTGAAGATAAAAGCATTTTATCAATCATATCACCATTTAGAGATGAAAGATTATATATTATTACAATTACAAAAGAAGGATACCTAAATGAAAAAACAGTAAAAAAAGTTATTGATTCATTTAAAATAGAAAGAGTAAGTAACGACTTTAGTTTTAATTCATAAACAAAAATAGGAAAAACATTTTCCTATTTTTTTAAATAGGTATAGTATAATTTAAAATAAGAAGTAAAAACAGATTTGAAATGTGTAATTACATCATTAAATATGAAAATAGAAAATAAATATATAAATAAAGATGATTATCTAAATGAAAAAGAAATAGATAAGAATGAAGAAAATGTTTTATTTGATGATAATAATTACACAATAACATATATAAATGATTCTAACTATTTGTTGAAAAATGACGAAGGAGAAAATGTTGTCCCATTCTATTATAGATTTGAAGAATCATTATTAACAGATGGATATGAATGTAATATAATTAAGTAATTTTCTAAGAAACCTTTGACAAAGTAAACATAAATTACTATAATTAAATCAATACGTTGAACGAAAGAAGTAGTAATAGATTCTTTTAAAGAGAGTTAGTGATTGGTGTAAACTAACAAAGATATATTATGAATAACATTCGTGAGTGCTTAAAGAATTAAGTAGACTAAGCCGGTTACTCCGTTAAAAGTATAAAGTGATTATTAGATTTCTAATAATAATTTGGGTGGTACCGCGGAATACTAGTTTTCGTCCCTTTTTGGGATAGACTAGTTTTTTTATTTGGAGGGATAATGATGGATGTAGTAGAATTAATAAAAAATACAAAAAAATACATGAACAAAGAAGTAGTTTTACAAGGTTGGATTAGAAATCATAGAAAACAAAAAGAATTTGGATTTATTGATTTTGCAGATGGAACATGCTTTGAACATGTACAACTTGTATATGACGATAAAATAAAAGACTTTTTAGATATTCAAAAATACAGAGTAGGATCTGCAATAACTGTAAAAGGTAAAGTTATAGAGTCTGTTGGAAAAGGTCAAGAGTTTGAAATACAAGTTGAAAGTGTTAAACTGGAAGGAGATTCACCTGAAGACTATCCAATGCAACCTAAAAGACATAGTGATGAATTTTTAAGAGAGCAAGCATATCTAAGAGCAAGAACTAATAAATATCAAGCTGTATTTAGAGTAAGAAATGTAGCAGCTCGAGCAATTCATGAATATTTCCAAAGAAATAACTATGTTTATGTTCATACACCTTTAATTACAACATCTGATTGTGAAGGTTCGAATCAAATGTTTAAGGTAACAACATTCGATTTAGATAACATTCCTAAAGATGAATCTGGAAAAGCTGATATGTCTAAAGATTTATTTGGAAAGCTATCATTTATCACTGGAACAGGGCAATTACATGGAGAAGCATTTGCTATGGCGTTTAAAAAGATTTATACATTTGGGCCAACTTTTAGAACTGAAAAATCAAATACAAAAACACATGCTAATGAATTTTGGATGATTGAGCCAGAAGTTGCATTTTGTGATTTAGAAGGACTTATGGATATTGAAGAAGACATGCTTAAATTTGTAGTAAAATATGTTCTTGATAACTGTAATACAGAAATAGAGTTTTTTGATAAATGGGTAGAAAAAGGACTTAAAGAAAAACTAACTAAACTTGTTAATTCAAAATTTACAAGAATAACTCATCACGATGTTATAGATATATTAAAAAAAGCAAAGGTTAAGTGGGAATTTACTCCTGATTATGACGATGACATAGCAAAAGAACATGAAAAGTATATTACTGAATACTTTAATGGGCCTGTATTTATAACAAATTGGCCAAAGGATATTAAAGCGTGGTATATGAAAGAAAATAGTGATAATAAAACAGTCGCAGCAGTTGATCTTGAAGTACCAGGAGCTGGAGAATTAATGGGTGGATCACAAAGAGAAGATGACTATGATAAAATTGTTAAAAGAGCAAAAAGTATGGGAGTAGACTTATCCGTTGTAGATTGGTTTATCAATCTAAGAAGATTTGGAGGATGTTATCATTCTGGATTTGGTATGGGATTTGAAAGACTTATAATCTATTTAACAGGTGTTGAAAACATAAGGGATGTAATACCATTCCCAAGAACTCCAGGAAACTGTGATTATTAATAAAAGCATTTAGGTGCTTTTTTTTTATAAAAGTATGATACAATTATCATAAAAGGAGTAGTTAAAATGGAAGAGGATAAAGAATTAAAAAAAGAATTAGAATCATCATCAAATAATCTAATAGATAATAATGTAGGATTAAAAAGCAAAGATGAACTATCAAGTATTGAATCATCTGAGCTTAGTGTTGATGATATACAAAATGAAGATGTTAATACAAATAATGAACAAATACCAAAGAAAGAAAAAGGCCATAATAAAAAGAAAATAGCATTAATCGCAATTATTGTCTTATTAATATGTGTCATGATTACAACAATTATAGTTATTCTACTAAATAATAAAGACAAAAAGTCTACTCAAAAAGATGACAAAAGTCAAAATGAAGAAGTAAAAAAGCAAGAAGAAATAGTTAAAAAAGACGAAAATGAAAATAAAATTGAACCTGTAGAGAATGAAGATAAAGAGATTGTAAACAAAGAAAAAGAAGAGTTTATGGCTAATGTAGAAAAATACATATCATATAAAGATGATGATAGAATAATACCTGATGCAACAGAACCAGAAAAATTATCTTGTAAAATTGAAAATAACGGAATTGATGACTTTGACTTATATTTTTTAAAAGCAGAAAACATAGGTAAAAATGAAGTATATAGCCCACTTTCAATAAAGTACGTCCTTGCAATGTTAAATGAAGGAGCAAATAATAATTCTAAGAAGCAAATAGAAGATATAATAGGTGACTATAAACCTAAAAAGTATACAAATAATAAAAATTTTTCACTTGCAAATGCTGTAGTAATAAAAGAAAAATATAAAAATAACATAAAAAATGATTTTGTAAATGGATTAAGAGAAAAATATAATGCCGAGGTAATATATGACAAACTAGAAAACCCTGATAATATAAATAAATGGGTAAGTGACAAAACATTAAATATGATTAAAGATTTAGTTAAAGATGTTGAAGAAAAAAATATATTCTTAGTAAATGGCTTAGCAATAGATATGGAATGGGAAAACAAATTTTTTACAAATGGCACCAATCATGTAGTTTATCAACATACAAATTTTGCATGGACCCATAAAGGTGCTGTAGAAAAAAAAGAATTTTATACAAGTCCTAGTGATAAGAGTGAAGTTGCAGCTTTAGATATAAAAGCTTCATTTAATAATTATGATATAATTAAAGATAAAGGATTAGAAAATTTCAAAAAAGAGATATATAACTACTATAAAGACTGTTATAAAGAACAAAATCTTAATACAAGTGATGAAGATTTAAATAAATATGTGAATGAAGTCATTGAAGCTGTTGAAAATGATAAAAATAGAGAAGATATGACTGCCGATTTTTCAATTTATGTTGATGATGAAGTGAAAGTATTTGAAAAAGACTTAAAAACATATGACAATACTACATTACAATATGTAGGAATAATGCCAGTAAAAGAAGATTTAAAATTATTTATTGATAAAATAGATGCAAAAAGTATAACTAATTATATAAACAATTTAAAAACATTAAAAAAAGAAAATTTTAAAGATGGATATGTTACATATATCTATGGGTATGTTCCCAAGTTTAAATATGAATATGAACTTAATTTAATAAGAGATTTAAAATCTTTAGGGATTAAGGATATTTTTGATATTGAGAAAGCAGATTTAACCAATATAACTGATGATGAAATATATATATCTTCTTCTTCTCACAAAGCAAAAATAGATTTTAGTCAAGATGGAATAAAAGCTGCAGGTGCAACATTCGCAGGTGGTGATGGAAATGCTTATGCATGTTATTATATGGCTGAACTTCCAATATATAAAATTGATATGACTTTTGATAAACCATTTATGTATTTAATAATTGATAAAGATACAAAAGAAGTATGGTTTACAGGTGCAGTATACAATCCATTATTATGGGAAAATGAACCTACTTCAAAGGCTTATGAGTATTATAGGAATAATTAAATAAAAAAAGGAAATACTTTAAATAGGAGGAAATATGAAAAAACTATTTGAAGTATTTTTATTTATTTTAATTTTAGTAGGTTGTACTAAAGAAATGCCGAACACTAAAGTAGAAGAATTTTTTAGTAAATATCAACAATTAGATGAAGAAGTATTAAAAGAATTAGAATTCTCAATGGAATTAAATCCTTTAAATGAGCAACAAAAAAATCTTTATCGAGATTTAATGAGAAGACAATATAAGGATTTGGAATATACAATTAAGAAGGAAGTTATAAATCAAGAAGATGCAACAGTAACCGTTGAAATAGAGGTATATGATTACAGCATTGCAGTAAAAGAAGCTGATGAGTTTTTCCAAAAAAATCAAAATTATTTTATAAATGAAGAAAACAAAGTTGATGAGAATAAATATATTGATTATAAGCTTGAATTAATGAAAGATATTAAAGATAGGATTAAATATACAATAGATTTAAAAGTAAAAAGAAGTGATAAATCTTGGATAGTAGAAAATTTAAATCAAATGGATCGAGAAAAAATACATGGATTATTTACTTATTAAATTAGTGACTAATTAATAGCCATATGATATATTAGACATATGGAGTTGGTTTAATGGATAACAAACTTAATAATATGCTTAATGATTTTTTTAAAGAAAATGAATATTTAACAGATGAAGAATTAGATGCAAAATTAAAAGATTTTGTTAGAAACCTTAATAATAATGAAATAAAGTATCAAGATACACCACTTGATGAAGCATATGAAATACTAAAAAAAGCAAGAAATGCAAAAACTAAAAAACAAGCAATAAAACTTGCAAATGAAGCTTTTGAAAAATCTAATGCTTGCTTTGATGCTATTATATTTTTATCAGAACTAGAAGATGATCAAACAAAAAAATTAGAAATATTGAATGATGGACTTGAAAAAGAAAAAGAAAGATTGGAACAAGAAGGCTTTTTTGATAAGAAAAAAATTGGTTCATTTTATTCAATATTTGAAACAAGACCTTACATAACTGGGCTAGGTACTAAAGCAGCACTTTTAACATCTTTTGGTCAAATAAGACAAGCAATCGATATTTGTAAAGAAGTATTAAAGCTAAATTCAAATGATAATACAGGCATTCGTTATTTGTTAATGTCAATCTACGCATATTTAGAGGATGAAAAAGAATTAACGAAATTATATAATAAATATAAAGAAGAAAATATTAGAGCATTATTTCCAATGTTAGTTTTATATTATAAATTGGGAAATTTTGAAAAAGCAAAGGAGTATTTGAATCTTTTAAATAAGAATAACAAACATTTTGTTAAATTTTTCAAAGGAACACTAGAACCAAATAAAGATTTAATGTCAGGATATTACAGCATTGGAGATGAAACTGAAGTAGTGGTATCAATGGTTGATAATATATTCTTACTCGATTCGGTTAGTCAAATAGATAAATTTATTATTGAAAATAGCAAAAAATAAAAAAACTTTACTTTTAATAAAATGAGTAAAGTTTTTTTCTTCTTTTAAATAATTCTAAAAAAGAATAATTAAAATTCAAAAATAATTGTTTATAAATTTATGAAATCCTTGATTTGTCAAGGATTTTTATATGTGTTAAG
>JAFUTR010000015.1 GCA_017477845.1 Bacilli bacterium | reverse complement strand
TTAGCATTAGGAATTAACTCTTCTGCATTGACTCTTGGAAAAAATGCAAATAATAATAAACAAAATAATACTATTTTTTTCATAATACCTCCAATAAAAAATATGATATTAATGTAAAGATAATTACAATTTATGATATAATAAGTGTGAGGTATGATATGAAAAAAAGAAAAAATAAAAAGAATTATTATACATTTGGGAATTTTATTCTAATAATTGTATTAATAGTATTGTGTGTTATTATATTTAAACCATTTAATTCTTCCACAAATGAAGAAAAAGAAGATATTAAAAAGAAAGAAAAAATCTTAACAGAAGAAGAAAAAAAATTACAAACGTTAAACAATATTGATAAAAAATTAGACTTCTTTAAAATGGAAAACTTGGACAGATATATTGCATATAAAGAAAAACATAATGATTTAGATGATGAAACAATAGTTGTATATGTCAACATTGGACTTGATCAAGATTTTTATACTAACGTAAAAGATGCACCTAACAAAGATACAAATAAAGTTATAACAAATAAATTCTATTTTTTAGGAAGTAACTATGTACCAAGTGATATGGTTGTAATAAATTCAAAATACACTATTGGAGAAAGGAAAATGCAAAAAGATGCTGCAAATGCTTTTGAAGAAATGGTAAAAGATGCTTTAGAAGAAGGATATACAGTTAAAGCTGCTTCAACATATAGAAGTTATACATATCAAGAAGGATTATACAATAAATATAAAGCAAATGATGGGGAAGAAAAAGCAGATACTTACTCTGCTCGTCCAGGATATTCTGAGCATCAAACTGGGCTTGCAGTTGATGTATCAAACGGAAAAACATCATACACTGATTTTGGAAATACAAAAGAGTTTAATTGGATGAAAGAAAATGCATACAAATATGGATTTATACTTAGATACACAAAAGAAACAGAATTTATTACTGGATATATGAATGAACCATGGCATTATAGATACGTTGGAAAAGATATAGCAAATTATATTCACAATCATCCAATGACATATGAAGAATATTTTGTAAGATTTTTAGACAAATAAAAACTACATAAAATAATGTAGTTTTTTTATACTTCTTCAATTGTAAATGCATCAGCTATATTAAAATAATCTTTAACTTCATTATAGTAAAGAGTACAAAGAATATCACCATCTTTTACAGTATCTCCAACTTGTTTATTTAAAAATACTCCAACACCATAATCAATCTTATCTTCTTTATCTTTTCTACCACTACCAAGCCCACTAGATACCTTACTAACAATTAAAGCATCAATTGCTGTAATTATTCCATTTTTATTAGTTTTAACCTCAAGTTTATTGTCACTAATTCTCATCTCATCAATATTTCCACCCTGATATACGACAAACTCATTAAATTTATTTAATGCTTTTTTAGAATTAATTGCATCTATTACTTCTTCTCTTGCATCAATAATAGAAATATCTTTCGCCATACTAACCATGTTGCTTGCAATATCAACACATAAATCATATAAATTATTTCTTACTTTACCATCAAGTAACTCAACCGCTTCCACAACCTCTAAAGCATTACCAACACACACACCTAAAGGTGTATTCATATCAGATATTAAGCATCTAACTTCTTTATTATAATAGTTACCTATTCTAATCATTAAATCCTTTAATTCTTTAGCACTTCTTTCATCTTTTATTAATGCTCCATCTCCACATTTTATATCAATTAAGATTTTATCTGCACCACTAGCGATTTTCTTGCTCATTATACTAACTGCAATTAAAGGTATAGAATCAACAGTAGCAGTAACATCTCTTAAAGAATAAATAACTTTATCAAGAGGAACTAATTTATCAGATTGGCTACACACAATCATACCAATGTCATTTAATTGTTTAACAAATTCTTCCTTTGTAGCTTCAACTCTAAAACCTGGAATACTTTCAAGTTTATCAATAGTACCACCAGTAAGGCCAAGACCTCTACCACTCATTTTAGGAACTTTTATTCCAAGAGAAGCAACAATTGGTGCAATCACTAAAGTAGTTTTATCTCCAACACCTCCAGTTGAATGTTTATCTACTTTAACTCCTTCTACGCTAGATAAATCAAGAACTTCCCCACTATTAATAAAAATATCGGTTAAATCAAGAACTTCCTGATCAGTCATTCCATTTATACAAATAGCCATAAGCATTGAAGACATTTGGTAGTCTTTTACTTCTCCTTTTAAATATCCATTAAATATGAAATCTAATTCTTCTTTTGATAATTCATTATTATTTCTTTTCTTATCAATAATATCTAAAACATTCATATAAAAATACCCCTTTCTATACAATACTATCTATACCATACATAAATAATATCATTTTTTTTATTACTGGTAAATAAAAGATTTAACTTTTCACTTTATTAATTCTTCTATTTCTTGTTTTGATAAACCAGTATATTGTGATATATCGCTAATTGATACATTCCTTTTTAGCATTTCTCTTGCTACTGCTATTATTCCTTCTTTTAGTCCTTCTAGTTTTCCTTCTTTTAATCCTTCTAGCTTCCCTTCTTTTAATCCTTCTAGTTTTCCTTCTTTTATTCCTTCTAATTTACCTTCTTGTAATAATCTATTATTAATCGCTTCTTGTATCATCTTATCTTCTAGTTCTTTATCATATAGTCCTATTACATTTTCTTCTACACTTGCACTTTCTGCATCACGCCTATATTCTTCCATAACCATTTCCTCCTTAGATAAGCTATCAATCTCTTTTGTCTTCTCTTCATTAAAGATTAACATTAATTTCTCAAGCTTTGTTAATTCACCTTTATTATAATATTTTTTCCTTATTAATGGAAGATAAATATATATAAAAGTTATCTTATGTTAATTGAAAAGTTAAGTTGGACACTAAATTTATTAATGTTCCACTTAATCTTTCAAACATCACGTGTTAGAATATGCTCTGATATATTGTCC
>JAFUTR010000014.1 GCA_017477845.1 Bacilli bacterium | reverse complement strand
TTTGTAATTTGATATAGTTGTCATTTATATTTCCTCCTTCATGTGGACAATATATCAGAGCATATTATAACACGTGATGTTTGAAAGATTAAGTGGAACATTAATAAATTTAGTGTCCAACTTAACTTTTCAATTAACAGATAATTAGAAATATTTTGAAAAAGGTAGAAAAAAAAAGTAATATATAGTATAATCATAAAAGGTATAGTTAATTATATCTAGGTGAATACTTATGAACTATCCAAAAGGTATAAAACAAATTAGTGAAAACAATTATATAAGATATGATAATAGAGGAATGGATCTTGAAAATGATATAAATATTACTAATCAATATTATATTGATAAAGAAATTGCATATATTTATAAAAAACCTACTCCCATACAAGTTACTAAAGTAGATTATAAAAACGGGATGATTATTAAAGAAGCTTATTTTAAAGAGCCATCAACAACTGACTATAATGGATTATATAATGGACTATACATAGACTTTGAAGCAAAAGAAACAATTAGTAAAACATCATTCCCACTCGCTAATATTCATAAACATCAAATACTTCATATCAAACATATAGTGGATAATAATGGAATAGCTTTTCTAATTGTAAGATTTAAAACTCTAAACAAAGACTTTTTACTATTAGGAGAAGATTTTATAAACTATTTAAAGGATAATACAAGAAAGTCGATTCCTCTAAGTTATTTTGAAGAAAAAGGATATTTGATAAATCCTTCATATATGCCAAGAATTGACTATTTAAAGATAATAGATAATTTACAAGGAGGTAAATATGGCAAAGAAAAAGAAAAACGTAATTAATAAAAAAGTGCATATAAAGTCAAGTGTTAAATTATTAGCAATGTTTTTAGTTATTGTAGTAATATTAGGATTAATATTTATGAACTTTCTTTTCACAACAGCATTAGTTTTAGGAATATTAATTATTCTATGGTTATCTAATATACTTGAAAAAAAGAAAAAGAAAAAATGGGTAAGAATTGCTATAAATTCTTTAGCTATAATTATTCTTTTAGTAGCAATTGCTGGTATCGGAGGAGTTGCATGGTTTTTAAATTATATAGTTGAAAATGCTCCAGAATTTAAAGAAGATGCACTTACAATGACTCAAACCACAAAAATATATGATAATAAAGGTGTAGAAATAGCAGAACTTGGTACAGAAAAACGTGAAATTATTAAATATGAGCAATTAAATGAAGAATTAATTGATACATTAATTGCAACAGAAGACTCAAGATTCTTTCAACATAATGGATTTGATGCTCCAAGATTTATAGCTGCATCATTTAAACAAGCCCTAGGAAATAGTGGTGCAGGTGGTGCTTCTACTCTAACAATGCAGGTTGCAAAAAATAGTTATAATGCTGATAAAGCAACTATAACAAAAGGTTTTGCAGGTATAGCTCGTAAATTCACAGATATTTATATGGCAGTATTCAAAATAGAGCAAAATTATTCAAAACAAGAAATAATTGAGTTTTATTTAAATAACCATTTCTTAGGAAACAATGCTTATGGAATAGAACAAGCAGCAATAACATATTTTAATAAACATGCATCTGAGTTAAATATTGCTGAGTCTTCCCTATTAATTGGAATGTTCCAAGCACCAACAACATATAATCCATTTAAGTATCCTGACGCCTGCGAAGAAAGACGCCGTGAAGTTTTAGGATATATGTTAAGACATGGCTACATTACAAATGAAGAATATGAAATAGCAAAAAGCATTCCAATAACTAGCTTATTAGATTCACAAGATGAAGATCAAAAATACTGGTCATACTTAAATACAGTCGTTGATGAAGCAATTGATAAATATGGAGTAAATCCACATACAACATCAGTATTAATATATACAAATATGAATTCAGATTATCAAACAGTTGTTGACGATGTATTAAGTGGAAAAACATATAATTGGGAAAATCCAGTTGTTCAGGCGGGAATTGCTGTTGTAGAAGCAAATACTGGAAAAATTGTTGCAATTGGAGCAGGAAGAAATCAAACAGGTAATAGAAAATTCAACTACGCTACTGCTACAAATAGACAAATAGGATCAACAGCAAAACCTATATTTGATTACGCTCCAGGAATAGAATTTGAAAATTGGTCTACATTTAAATTATTTGATGATTCTAAATACTACTACAGCACAGGACAAGAAATAAGAAATAGTGACCGTGGTTATATGGGAGTAATCACTTTAAGAACAGCACTTGCTCAATCAAGAAACATTCCAGCTCTTAAAGCATTCCAACAAGTAGATAATAAAAAAGTTTCAGATTTTGTAGTAAGTCTTGGATTAACTCCAGAATTATGTCAATCAGGATATAGTTACAATAGAGAAAAAGATATTTGTGTTAATAACAAAAATGAAGCAGATACAAAAAATAAAATAAGTCTACATGAAGCTCATTCAATAGGAGCATTCAATGGATCAAATCCATTAGAAATGGCTGGTGCATATGCCTCATTTGCTAATGGAGGATATTATACTGAACCATATACAATAAATAAAATAGTATTTAGAGATACAGGTGTAGTAGTAACAAATGAACCAGAGAAAAAACAAGTAATGAGTAGTGCTACTGCATTTATGATCACTGATGTTCTAAAAACTGCTGTTAACAGTGGATTATCTGGAGCAGCAAAAATAAATGGAGTTAATGTTGCAGCAAAGACCGGAACAACTAACTATACTCCACAAATAATATATAGTAAAGGACTCCCAAACACTGCAATAAACGACGCTTGGGTAATTGGATATGATCCAGAATATGTATTATCTATTTGGTATGGATATGAACCAATTAATGAAAAATATTATACAACTGCCATAAGTGCATACAATCAAAGAAGAGGATTATTCACAGCAATTGGGGGAAAAATATTTAAGAAAAATGGGCAAGATTTCAAAGTTCCTAATACTGTAGTTAAAGTTGCCGTTGAAATGTCAGGGGATGTTAATAGAGAACCAAAATTAGCTAGTAATTATACACCTACAGATAAAATAGTTTATGAATGGTTCAAAAAAGGTACGGAACCTACGGAAGTATCGGCTGCCTACCAAAGACTCTCCGACGTTACAGGACTTACAGGTAAATATGACGAAAATAATAAAACTGTTATTCTATCATGGAATGGTATAGCACCACCTACTGACAATCTAACTGAACAATATGGAGAAATAGGTTATAAAATATTTAAAGATGGAAACTTCATAGGATTCACTACTGATACAACATATACAATCAATAATGTAACTGAACCAAATGGAATATATAGAATTTCAGCAGGATATAAAAATGTATCAACAGTAGATAGCGCAGGAATTAATTATACAATTACTTATACTAAACCAGTCGTATATAAATCAGAATTAGTAGTACCAAACTATAAAGAATATACACAAAATGCTCCTCTTGATGGAGTTGACATAAATCCAAGCGCAAAAGATATAAAAGTTACTAAAGATGGAGTTACAACTGAAGCAAATATCACTGTTGCAATAACAGATAGCAGTAATAATAATGTAGCCAATATAACAACAAGCGATGAAGATCTTTACACAATTACATATACAATTACTGTTGAATCATACACTAATAAAATAACAAGAAAAGTAAAAGTTACTAAAGCAACAGAAGAAGCAAAAAACGGAGAAAACAATAATACAAATGAATAAAGGCTAACTTTAGCCTTTATTTTTCATATAATAAAAACCTTTCCTTAATAGCTCAAATATAGATAAATAAATCATCATTCCAGCTGTTACTGAAAGAAATAAAGCAAATAAATAATTATTTACATCAGAAAAAAACAAATATGATAAAACTCCTCCTAATGGTTCAGATAAAGAAGCAATCAAAGTATATAATAGAGCTTTTTTTCTACTTCTAGTACTAAAATAAATAGGAACAGAAATAGCAATACCCTCAGGAATATTATGTAAAACAATACTAATAGTAAGAGAAATACCAAGTTTTATATTTTTACTTAAAGATATAAATGTAATTATACCTTCAGGTATATTATGAAGAATAAGACTAATCATAGAAATAATTCCTACTTTATATAAAGATGAATTATTAGAATCACTATCAAATACTTTAACAATAAGAAATCCTGTAACAATATATGTTAAAAATAACAATATAGAATAAAAAACATTATATACTTCAAGTAAATAATCAAATGATGTTGGAATAAGATCAAAAAATGAAACATAAAGCATTACAAAAGAAGATAATAATAGGCAAAATGCTATAATTAATTTTTCGTTTTTTACTTTAAAAAAAATGGGGAAAGAACCAATAAAAGTTGAAAAGCCAGACATAAGAGTAATTAATATACATATATTATAATCCATAAATCATCAATTAATTATATGATAAATAATTTAAAAAAACACCTATAAGGTGCATTTTACTTTTTAATGTTTTTAATATAATATTTACAAATATTATTTAACTTACATTCCTCACATTTTGGTTTGTTTGATGTACAGTAATATCTTCCAAATAAAACCATTTGATGATGTAACTTAGACCAAGACTTTTTGGGAAAATATTTCATAAGCTTTTTTTCAACAATTAAAACATCATCTTTTTCATTTGCAATATTAAGCCTTTTGCTTACTCGATTAACATGAGTATCAACCGCTATTGCTGGATAATTAAATAAATTACTTCTAACTACATTTGAAGTTTTCCTTCCAACTCCAGGAATCTTAATCAAAATAGATTCATCATTTGGAACTTTTCCATCACAATTATCTAAAAGAAAAGATGCTATTTTTTTTACAAAAATGCTTTTTTTATTAAAAGTTCCAATAGGCCTAATAATATTAATTATATCTTCTATATCTGCATCCCTAAGTTTTTCTAAAGTATTATACTTATCAAATAAAATACTTGTAACCATATTAACTCTTTTATCTGTTGTTTGAGCACTTAATACGACTGCAATTAATAATTCATAATCTTTAGTATAATTTAACTCACATCTTGGATTTACAAATAAAAAATCTAAATAATTTTCAATTTCTTTACTGTTCATCGTCTTCCATCCAGTCATAGTCAAATAAATCTACTTTTTTGTTTTTTTCCCTTTCTTTTTCTCCTCTAAATTCTTTTCTATTTTTTAATACATCTTCTTTTGTTTTTATACCCTTTTTTGCCCATTCATAAAGTATTTTATCAATATACCTTAAATTAGCAACGCCATTCATAACAGCTTCTTTAATTGCTTCTTTTATTATATCATCAGAATAACTACTCTCTTTCCAAGCTTTAACTATTTCAACTTCAATTGGAGACAACTGTTTACCTAATTCATGTTCTAAAGTTTGAAAAACATCACTGTCATCTTCTTCCTTCTTAGTTATTTCTCCAATTAAATTAAGAGAAATCTTTTCATAAAATAAATCAAGATAGATATATTCTTCCATAATATTTTTATCATTCTTAATAACTTTTATTTCAATAAGTTTTTTTTCTTGTAATATTGAAATATATTTCATAATAGTTTTTAAATCACAAAAGAATTCTTGACTAAATATATTAATATCAAAAAATATTTTATTTCCTTTACTATATAAATACATCAAAAATATAAATGTCTCTAAATCAATTCCAAAATGTGGATATTCTTTATAAACATATAACGGAATATTAATATTCCCACTTTTTACAATATCTACTAATTTTCCATATTTCATAGGATTACCTCCTGCATTAATAGTTCTTTAGTATATACTCCTTTATTCTTTCCTTATTATTTTCAAGTTTAAGTTCCAAAATAGCTATCTCTAAATCATTATAAATATCTTTCAAATAAGCCCCAGCTTTTTTATTTAATATAGATAATATTTCTAAAGTAGAAATATTTATTTCTTTTTTACTGTGTATTGGTAATCCTTCATAAATCCCTACAACAAAAGATTTATCAATACCTTTCATGTTTGCTACTATTTGATTAACATATAGTCCATATTTATAAAGCGAATAATTAGTAATTCCAATTTTCATAATTTCTTTTACTTCTTTAATTAGATTTTTCTCGCTACTTTTAAATTCTTGCTCATACTTTTCGCTCATACTAAGAGAAGCCCAAGTACCAATTATATCATTATTCAAATTAATGTCCTTTAAATTATACAACTCCAAATCATAATCAAGTCCTAGCTCTAGAAGTAATGATACCCCATATTTAGCATTAGAACTTGAAAAAATCTTATCAAGTTCTTGTTTCTTTCTACTATATGAAAGAGATTTCAATAGATACTTGTTTTTTATTATAGCAGATTTAACTTCATTACTTAAAGAAAAATTTAAAATCGTTGCAAATCTGATAGCCCTTAAAATTCGTAATGAATCTTGTGAAAACTTATAATCACTGCTACCAACAGTATTTATAATTTTCTTTTCTATATCTTTTTTCCCATCAAGAGGATCTAATATTTGACCATATTTATCCATACATAAAGTATTCATTTTAAAATCTCTTCTCTTTAAGTCTTCAAGAAGGCTATCAATATACTCTATTTCAATAGGTTTTCTATTATTAATATATTTAATTTCTTTTCTAAAAGTAGTAATTTCAAACCTATCATTTTTTATAAATAAAGTAACTGATCCATACTCTTCTTTAGGGAGAACAGAAAACTTAAAAATATTCATTATATCTTTAGGAGTTGCATTTGTTGCAATATCAACATCATTAGAGTTAATTCCTAAAACATAATCTCTAACAAATCCTCCAACAATATACGCTTTAAACCCGTTTTCTTCAATTTTACTTAATATTTTCAATGCTTGTTTTAACATCTAATCACCACACTATAATTATAACACAAAACATAAAAAAAAGAGCATAGATGCTCTTTACTACTAATTAACTGCGTCTTTTAATGCTGTTCCAGCTTTAAAAGTAACTGCTTTTCTTGCAGGAATTTTAACAGTAGCTCCAGTTTGAGGGTTACGTCCTTCTCTTGCTTTTCTCTTAGAAACATTGAATGTTCCAAATCCAGCAACTGGTACTCTTTCTCCCTTCTTTAATGCTTTAGTGATTACTTCAAAAGTAGCGTCTAAAGCACGGTTTGCGTCAGCTTTAGTTAACCCAGTTTTTGTAGCAATTGCTTCTACTAATTCTGCTTTTTTCATTATATATTACCTCCATTTTTTAAGCACGATATGCTTACATATACAAGTTACCATATTTTTTTTTTAAAAGCAATAGGTTTTATTTAATTTTCAACGTATTTACACATTTTTTTATCGCCATTATCCGACTTTTTTATTGTTTTACACTAATAGTTGAAATCCATGAATAACATTTAGGCGCACCCATACCACTAGTATGCTTAAATATTTCTATTTCAAGTTTTACTAAAGAATTTTTTGTAGAATTCATAATCTTTTCTGTTTCATCAATAGACAACTCATACTCTTTCATTCCAGTTTCATCTGAATCATTATAATAAATAATTTTATCGTTATGCAGGCACCCAATTGCAAACTTTTTATCACCTAAATAAGTATTTCCTTCATAATCTTTTAAAAATCTTAAAAATGAGTCATTTTTTGTTTCTACTACATTAAAATATATCATATCATAGACAGGCGCTAAAGGATAAGCTATATCACTATCACTAACTTGCTCAGTTGTTGCATATCCTACTACAGTAGCAGTACCATATCCAATTTCGGAATTATAATTAAATTCATTTTTATCTTCCTCTTTTGAAATAGGTAAATCCATTTGAACATCATTCTTATCTTTTGATTTACTCTTTTCTTTAGAATTAATCTTACTACTAAACATATATCCACATACCAATAATATCAATATTATAATTAAAAAAATAATTATAAATGCCTTATGTCCTATATATTTTTCAACTCTTTGTTCATATCCTTCATCCTTCATAATTAAACTCCATATATTACTATTATATAATAAAAATTGCTATAGTACTATAGCAATTAAATTATTAGATCCTTTATTAACAATCTTAGTAAGTGTTTGAGAAAGTTTATATCGAATATTTTCTGGCATTAAAGCAATTTTTGACTGAATTCCTTCTTGTACTATTGCATCTAAACTTCTTCCAAATATTTCACTTTTCCATATATTTTGTGGATTAGAATCATAATCTTTCATCAAAGAATTTATTAGTTCTTTGCTTTGAATTTCACTTCCAATAATTGGTTCAAATGTTGAATTAACATCAACTCTTATCATATGTATAGAAGGTGCTACTGCTTTTAACTTAACTCCATATCTATTACCTTGTTTAATTATTTCAGGAGTATCAAGTTTCATATCTTTAAGTGTAGGAGAGGCAACTCCATATCCAGTCTGTTTTACCATTTTTAAGGCATATTTAATTTGATCATATTCTGTCTTTGCTTCATCATAATCTTGAAATAAAGACAATAATTCTGCTTTATTTTTAACATCAATTTTAATAATTTCTTTTAGCACATCATTATATAATTCATTAGGAGCTTCTAAGTTAATAGTAACTATCCCACTCGATGGATCAACAGATGAAATATATGATCTTGAAATATTAGGATTATTTGTAAAACAATTAGTAATATTTTCTATATCTCTTAATTTATCTACTTCACAAACACTTTCTCTTATAGACTCAATATAACTTTTCTTAACTGAATTATTTGAACTTAAAATAGTAATCCATTCTGGCATATTTACTTTAACTTCTAAAATTGGAAATTCATACATAGCTTCTTTTAAAATGTTATAAACATCTTTTTCTTGCATTGTATCAACATTCATTGGTATTACAGGAACATTATATTCTTCTTTTAAATTGTCAGATAATCTCTCCGTTTCAGGAAGCATTGGATGAGTAGAATTTAATATTACAATAAAAGGCTTTCCAATATCTTTTAGTTCTTTAACTACTCTTTTTTCTGCTTCTATATAGTCATCTCGCTCAAAGTCTCCAATAGATCCATCAGTTGTTACCACTATACCAATAGTGGAATGGTCTTTAATTACTTTTTCAGTTCCAAGTTCTGCAGCCTCTACAAATGGTATTGCGTCATCATACCAAGGACATTTAACCATTCTAGGACCATTCTCATCTTCTGCTCCTTTAACATTATTAATTAAATAACCAACACAATCAATTAATTTCATATTACAAGAAAAGTCATCAATATTAATGATAGCTGCATTATTAGGAACAAATTTAGGTTCAATTGTCATGATTGTTTTTCCACTAGCACTTTGTGGTATCTCATCAAGTGCCCTTTTTCTCTCATATTCATCTTTGATATTAGGAACAATAAGGTTTTCAATAACTTTCTTTATAAATGTACTTTTCCCCGTTCTAACTGCTCCTACTACTCCTAAATATATATCTCCACCAGTTCTTAATGCTATATTCTTAATAATCTCTTGTTTTTCCATATATACCTCTTTCTTTTATTATTCAATTAATATTATGGAATTAAAAAAACAAATATGTCAAAAAAAATACAATTGTTAAGAATTGTATTAGTTATTTAATATTTTATTGACATTTTCTCTTAAGTTTTCACTTTCTTTACTAAAAAATAAATCTAAACTGAAAAACGAATCTTTTGTTATTATTTTTTTAGCAAGTATCTCTCCTAAATCAATTATGTCTACATTTTTATCAAGCATTTTTTCTATTTCATTTCTTATTAAAGGATAATGAGTACATCCCAGTACTAAAGAATCAATTCCTTCTTTATCTTTTAAATAATTAGAAAGAACTTCATCTAATCCATTATAATTATTTGATTCAATCATAGGTACTAATAACGGACATTTTACTTCAATAACCTCACTTGGCAAATTTCTTTTAAAAATATGACTATTTATAGAAGCATTAGTAGCCATCACAAGAGTTTTTTTATAACCTTTATTTTTTACATATTCTGGAAGTTCACTTAGAACACTATAAATAGGTATTTCTATTTCTTCTTTTAACCTATCGTATAAATTAGAACTAATAGTACCACATGCAATTACTATAATATCAACTTTCTTTTCTTTAAGATAATTTATTATTCTTTTTGAATAAGAATATAATTCATCAATTGTTTTCTCCCCATATGGTACGTTTAAAGTATCACCATAATAAAAGTATTCATTAGATGGATGATATTTAATAAATGATTTCAATACAGTTAATCCACCAACTCCAGAATCAAATAAACCAATTCGCATATTTTCCACACTTTCTATTAATATTCTTCTTAAATAAAAAGAACCGAAGTTCTATTTTTGATTAAATATCACTAAATCTATCACTTTAAGTGCATTTAATCTAATTACCATCTTTCATACTTTATAAATAAATTATAACATATATCTATATCATTTTATCAATATTTTTTGGAACTTTATCATTTATTATAGTATCTATTATTTTCTTTTTCTTTTCATCTGTCACTTTTTTACCTGTCATATTTGAAAGGCTATCAATTAATTCACTTAAAGTTTTTTCATCTTTCATATTTCCATTTTGAAGTTTATTAGCAAGCGATAAAATTGTTTCTTTATTAACATTAGTCCTATCTTCAACTTTTTTAAAAAAAGTATCTTTAAACATTAAAAAACCTCCTACATAATTATATGTAAAAGGTTCTTTAAGTTTCAATAATTCTTTTCTAGTATTCTATTATATTCATCTAGTTTTTCTTTAATTTTTTTAGATTTCTCTATATATTCATCATTACTTATTTGTTTTTTACTTAATCTTTCATCTAAAATAGCTTGTGATTTTTTTAAAGTATCTATCGAACTTTTATAAGAATTCTCTTTAAAATTATTAAAATTACCAACACTATTATTAAATATCATTATTCACTCCTATTTTTGAATTGTAAAATTATAGGTGTACCTTCTAGTTCAAAATTTTCTCTTAATTTGTTTTCTAAATATCTATAATATGAAAAGTGTACTAATCCTTTATTATTAACATGGAATGTAAATTTTGGAGGTTTTACTCCAGATTGATTTGTAAAATATATCTTTAACCTTTTACCTTTATATGAAGGTGGTATATTAAGCATATAAGCATCATTTACAACATCATTAAGTACATTTGTAGGTATTTCTCTTTTTATATTTTCACTAACTTTAAGAACTTCAGGCATAATTGTATGAATTCTCTTCTTAGTTAATGCACTTGTAAATACAATAGGTACATAACTTAAAAATTGAAATTCATTTCTAACTTTCTTTATGTATTCTTTAATATCAGTATTTTCTTGAGTATCCCATTTATTTACAACAATGATAAGACCCTTTCCTTTTTCTAAGACATAGCCTGCTATATGTTTATCATGTTCTATAATTCCTTCTTCTGCATTAATTACTAAAAGACATAAATCTGATCTATCTATTGCTTTCATACTTCTAAGTAAACTATATTTTTCAATATTTTCATAGATTCTTCCTTTTTTTCTCATACCAGCTGTATCTATTACAACAAATTCTTCATCATTGTATTTCATAACTGTATCAATAGCATCTCTAGTAGTTCCTGCTACATCACTTACGATTACTCTTTCCTCATTAAGAAGAGCATTAATTAAACTACTTTTTCCAACATTTGGTCTTCCTATTACAGAAAACTTTAATCTTTTATCTTCAGTATAGTAATCTTTCTTTTCAAAATTTTTAACAATTTCATCTTTTAATTCAAAGAAACCAATTCCATGTTCTCCACTAACAGGAACATAAGTATCAAATCCAAGTTCATAAAAGTCATAGATATTATCTTTGCTTTTCTTATTATCAATTTTATTAATAACAACTATTACTTTTTTTCCACTAGTATGAAGCATATCTCTAACTAATAAATCGTTTGAAGTAAGACCTTCCTTCCCATCTACTACAAATAAAACAACATCAGCTTCATCAATAGCAATTAAGACTTGCATTTTAATAACATCATTAAATTTATCAAGTGAAGCATCAATTCCACCAGTATCAATTAAATTAAATTTATAATCTTTATATGTTGCTTCACTATAAATTCTATCTCTAGTTACACCAGGAGTATCTTCAATAATAGAGATTTTCTCTCCAACTAATTTATTAAAAATAGTACTCTTTCCAACATTAGGCCTTCCAACTAAGCAAACTGTAGGTATTTTCATATAATCACCCTCAAACTCGTGTATATTATAGCATAAAAACTTATTATTGTAAATTATCACTTAACGAATAAAATTCACACAATTTTATTACATCATTTTTATTAATTATACTACCTTTGAGGTATCCATCCTCCCAAGTTTTGTAGTTAGATAATTAAAAAAAGTTTATTTTTTGTTGAAAATAGGCTTTTCTTTTTAATTTATTTATGGTATTATTATAATAGGTATATGATAATATAGGATGTGATTGTATGTATCTTGACTGTTTTAAA
>JAFUTR010000013.1 GCA_017477845.1 Bacilli bacterium | reverse complement strand
TTTAAAAAAACAACACCCCAGTAGAACGTCAAGTTTAATAAACTTGCCGCCCCACTAGAGCGTGTTGTTTTCATATACTTCTAAACCCCAACAAATCGTGTTGACCTTTTAATTTTTCACCCCACTAAAACTTGTTGAGCCGAAAGAATAAACTATCATAAACTTTCATTTACTTATTTTTTTATTAATATTGGTGAATCCATATTAGTATTGTCATGAATGTATTCTGCTACACTATCAGGAAGTCTTACGCAACCTGCACTACCCTGTGATTTTGTATAAGAATAATCTCCAAAATCTTTTTCGTTTTCCCATGGAGCATCATGAAGTCCTTGTCCACCATTAAATGGTTGCCATAATATTTCTGATGAATGTCCGTTAGGAAATTCATGACTTGATCCCTTAGCATAGGCTTTATAAAATCCTAGTTCTGTAGGAGTAGATTTTTTACCTGTTGTACATTTTCCTTTAAAAATCATGTCAGTATTTCCGTAATAGTAAATTCTTTGACTACTAATATCTACTACTAAGAAATGTCCACTAACTCTTTTAACAGCATTTTTACTTACAAATCCTATTTTACCATCAATATTAACAAGATATCTATTGCCACTATTTTGAAGCACTTCTACTAATTCATATTGAGGAAATGTACAAATAGTATTATTATTTGTATCTACAAGTTCTGTATCATTATTTAAATATCCCATTTGTAATATTTTTATATCACCTATACTTGGATCAAATTTTTCAATTTCTTTTCGTAAAGATTTGGTATATTCTTCTTTTACAAATCCAAGTTTTCCGCTAGCTTTTGCAAGAAGCCAAACTTCATTATTAGAATCAATTATTGCTTTTCCAAGTACTTCTAGTTCTTCATTCTTATCTAATTTTAATAAACTCTTTTCTTTTGTACTTGGTAGAAGTCTAAAGTTAAGCACTGAAGTAGTACGAACTATATCGTTATAATCTTCTATATGATAATATTCATTATTATAATCTATATCATTTTCTTTTGTATAATCACTAGATACGAATGACAATTGATCATTATATTTTATTAAATCCCACCCATTAATACTATAAAGTCTATCACAAATAGTACCTTTTTCTAAAAGTCCTATTTTTCTAGATTCTGTAGAAGAAGATAATCTCATGTTTACATTACCAGTTGCAACAATACTATCTCCGCCATTATATTTAATAGGAGTTTGTACTTCTAAAGATGAAAAAGGTTTTTCTATCTCTTCTTTTATTTCAACTACTGGTTCTTGATAATAAGTAACATTCTCTATTGGTAAAGCATCAATTGGTTCTTCAAGAAACTCTAATACTTCTTGATAATCTGTATTTATATCAATTGTTTCAATATCTTTTAATTCACAAGATCTATTATTCTTAGAAATCCCTTTTACAATAGTTATTCCAGATACTCCTAAAGTTCCAGAAAGCACAAACGCAATTAATCTTTTATTTATTTTTAACTTTGATATATTTTTAAATTTTTTATTCATATTAACCCCCCTAAATATAAATAAATGTGATCCTATCCAAAATTGTTATGCATATTATAACATATGTTCGTTAAAAAGTCAAGAAAAAGAGGATATACAACCTATATCCTACTTAACTATTTTAATTTTATACTACTTATAATAGATTTTACAATCTCATCATTTAAAACATCTACATTATTGTTTAAAAAATATACTGAATAACAATATTCGTTTTTATTTTCAAAAACACTAAATACTAACAGTTTTGCATAATAGTAATCATCAAGTGAAAGATAAAATCCATCTAAATTATTTAAATAATAAAATTTGTCATAATTTGGAAGAAAAGTATTAGCATATCTTCTTGCAATATAATTCATTTTTACATCATTTAAATTAGAAAATATGTTAAATGATACATTATAATTTTTCTCATAATATCTAACTAAATCCGTAATACTATTAATATTATATTTTTCTAGAATACTTGAAACGTTAAGATACGGAAACAAAGAATCTCTAATATCATACTTATCTAAGTTAATAAGATTTGCTTCACTACATACAATAATTGCTGATTCATAATTATCTCCATTTAAGTTTAAGAAATAAGAGTCACAATTATCTGTAACAGCACGAGATTTTGCTTTATCTGTAATAAGTTCATATTTTTCAGGAATATATAATTTTATATTTTCAAACTCTTTATTAGCTAATTCATTTTCTTCTACATTCATTATAGATATATTTTTATTATTTGGAAAATAATTTTGATAATCATATTTATCTTCTAAATTGTAATAATAATGAATGACAAATAATTTATAAAAGGAAATAATCAAAAGTATTATGAATATAATTATCAATACTCTTTTTATCTTCTTATTTCTTTTTTTATTATTATAATCAATAACATTAACTATATTTTCTTCCATCTTTTTTTGATAAAAATCATTTTCTACTTTTTCTCCAGATAATAATTCATTTATAGATATATCAAGGATAGAGCATAAGTCACTAAATAGTGAATAGTCAGGTAAACAAACTCCATTTTCCCACTTAGAAACACTTCTATTACTAACCCCAAGTTTTGAAGCAAGTTCCATCTGTGTTAATTTTTTTTCTTTCCTTTTTTCTTGTATAAATTTTCCTATTTTTTTCTGATTCATAAAATCCTCCTACTATTTATTAAAAAAAATGTAACATTATTTTAATAAAAAAAACAGGAACTAAAAGTGGAATCAATATATTATTTAAATAAATAATTATAATAATCTGTTTCAATAATTAATTTTGCAATATTAAGTCTGTTATTTACAAGTGTATTTATATTTTTTATATAATCTTCAGGTATATCTTCACTTCCAACAAATTTAGAATTATTAGTATAATATATTCCTTTATCTGTAATCCAACTATGATTACGCATTATAGCTATACCAAATGAATCAGATAATATATCACGTCCTGTAAATAATCTAGAGTCATAATCAACTCCAAATAAATTATATACAGTTGGTAATACATCACTAGACATACAAGGTTTAGTTATATGTAAGTCTTCTAATTTATTATTCCATATTATTAAGTTATTATGGTTTACTCCTACTATTTCATCTCGCTCAAATTCTGATAATGAATTAATTGAATTAAGATCAAGTTCATATGGATAATGATCTGCCAGAAGAACGAAAACTGTATTATCAAGTTTTCCAGCTTTTTCAAGTTCATTTATTAATCTTTCAAGAGCCCTATCAAGTTCTATTTGAGTTGCAACATATGCTTTACCAGCTTGAGTTGTATTTAAATCTTGTACTAAACTTTTATTTTTACTAGAAATAGAATTGTCACTAAAAGTATAAGCAAAATGTCCTGAAACAGTCATATAATATGCTAAGAATGGTTTGTCACTATTAATGTAATCAGGTATAGTTACTTCCATCATCTCATCATCACTTTGTGGCCATCTTTTACAGTTCATTCTTTTTTCGAGTCCGTTGTAACATCCCAAAAAATTAGTAAATCCTTGACTAGCTAGATACTTATTTCTATCTTGGAAAACATATGAATTATTGTGATATGCATAAGTATTATATCCAAGATTTTTAAATACCGTTCCAAGTCCATAAGGGAAATAATTATTACCACTTCTCCACTTCTTTAAAATAGATGAATCAGGATAAAGCCCAGTAATAGATTGAAACTCTCCTCCAATCGTAGATAGTGCATTTGGAGTGTAATAATTATCAAATATAAATCCAGTATGAGTTAATTTATATAACGTAGGAGTTAACTCTTCACTTACTCCAATTTCACTAAAGCTTTCAGCTGTTATATAGACTAAGTTATAACCTTCAAACATTCCAGTATACTCATTTTTCATTGTACCATCATCATTAGCAACATATTGATTAATTGTTTTAATGCTATTAGATGATGTATCTTTATCAAGATCTAAAGATACTTTATTTGGCTCGTATACGATTATTTCTTCCTCTTCTTCTGCTTCTTCTTTCTTATCAGTTAAATCATTCATATTAACATGTTCGATATTCTTTGGAACAAAACCAAAAATTAGTCTTTCTAAGTCAATAGCATAACTATTTAACACACCAAGTTTATTAATATTTAATGATACTTCATTTACGTTATAATACAATTCATATGTTCCATTTGTTTTATTTTTAGTAGATAATATTTTTAAATAAAATAAAGAAGCAAATAAAAGGAATAAAAGTAGAAAAACAATATATTCTTTTTTTGAATTTTGCTTTAATTTTAACTTTTTCTTAAATATTAAAAATACAATAAAAGGAAGCATAAAAATGATAATACTTATTATATTTCCAAGTATTGAAGAAAAAGCTTTATCGAGATAACTTGTAACTTGGTCACCTAAACCTAAATTAGTAAGAGAAAAATAAATTTTAAAAATGCTATAAAATACACATTGGACTGAGAATAAAATTCCAAATATAAAAAGTATTACGGCAGTTATAACAGTACTAACTTTCTCACTAAATATATTAGAAATGATAGAAAGTAATGATGATGATATTGCATCAAATAAAATAATATTCATAATACTTTCAAAATCTATTTTAGTACCCATTATTAAAATAAAAGAAAATTCTAAAAATAAAATACTAAAAAACCACACTAAATATTTCTTAGAAATATCAACTAGATTTTCATTCACTTTTTTCTTTATTTTGTTTTCTTTATCCATAAATCAACACTTCCAAACTATTTTTTAAACATTACAATTATAACACAAAAGGATAAATTAATCACTAATATCAATATCTAGAGTAATATTAATTTTATAATTTGAATATTTATTTTTAATTTTGTCATAAATATCATTATATATTTCTTCTTTATTCTTTACTTTAAAGTCTATGATGATGTCAAAACTAATTTCTTTTTCTTCTTCATCTAAGTAAAATCCATGCATCTGTAAAATACCATCATGAGAAAATACAATATCACGTATTTCTTTATGCGCCATGACTACATTTTTATCTTTTGAATTAACAGAATACACTCCTATTGTATGCAAAACTACTCCAAACTTTCTTGATACATTTTTTGATATACTTCTTGATAATTTATCAATTTCAGAAGCACTTAATTTATCTTGTACTTCAATATGAACAGAACCTAAATATTTATCTGGTCCATAATTATTAAGTATTAAGTCATATGCTCCTAAAACTTTTTCATCTTTAACAATCTCTTTTTTTATTTTTCTTGATAAATCACTTTCAACACGACTACCTAGTATATTATCTACTGATTCTTTTATTAATTCTATACCAGCTTTAATTATGAATATTGATAATATAGTACCAACGTATGATTCTAAGTTTATATCAAATAAAAGATATATTACAAGAGAAGATAAAACCGAAATAGAAAGTATTGCATCATTAAAAGCATCAGATCCACTTGCAACAAGAGAATCTGAGTTTACTTCTCTTCCTTTATTCTTGACATATATACCCAAAATAAACTTAACAATAATACCTGAAACTAAAATAACAAATGTAAAAACATTATATTCTGAAGTCTCTGGAGTAATTATTTTTTTTATACATTCAACCAAAGAAGTAACTCCAGCATATAAGACAATAGCAGATACTAAGAAAGAAGTCATGTATTCTATTCTCCCATAACCATAAGGATGTTTCTTATCTGGTGCTTTTAAAGCAAGTTTAGTACCAACTATAGTTATAATACTAGATAAGGCATCACTCATATTATTAATAGCATCAGAAATAATTGCAACAGAATTAGCTAAAACTCCAACTATTGCTTTAAATAAAGCTAATAAAATATTTGAAACTATACTAATTATACTTGTTCTTACAACAACTTTTTCTCTTTTACTTTTCATACTTTTCTCCATAAGAATCACAAACATTTTTCATATCACTCATTAAATAATTTACATCATCTAACATATTCCATATCAAGTCTTCACTTAATACTCCTGCTTTTATATTATTAATAATACCTTTTTCTAAATTTTTCTTATCACTTAACCATTCTTTACTTCCATAATATTTATCAAGAAGTTTTATATTATCAATATTAGATTTAAAACTAATTAATGCATCTTCTAAATTCTTAATAGAAACTAATGCATCATCTAACATCTTTTCATTTTCTTGAATTCTATTAATTACTTTTTCATATTCTACAGGCTTTTTCATAAATACCTCAATAAACAATATTATATTATTAATTTTATCACAAATTTATAGTTTTTATTAATAAAATAGCTTTTTATATTAATTACACCCATTTTAATCTTATCTATTATTACTTTTGCACGTGATTCTAATTTTCATAAATTATCTAATGAGAATAATTCTAATTTTTTACTTTCTCAATCATTTATACTTATTTTCCCTTCATAATTGAAAACTTTATATAATGCAATAACACAATCTAATTCATCTTAATTTGAATATTTAAAATAATACTCTTCACCAGACATACTGTTATTAATTCTAAATCATTTGCTTGTATCACTTCTAAAAGTAATTCATTTTTATTATTAAATACAAGTGTTGTTGCACCAACACCCATAAGTTGACTATGTCTAACTTTTTCTCTTAAATTAATAATATTCTATATTAATTATCTTCTCTCAAGTACCGTGATACTTTCGCAATGATAACTATTTGGAAACATATCGACAATAGTTACTTCTTTAATATCATAATACATTTTTAATTTTTTTAAATCTCTTGCAAGTGTAACTGGGTCACATGAGACATAAACAATCATATTAGAAGAAATTGATAATACATTATTTAAAGCACTCGAAGATAATCCACTTCTTGGAGGATCAATAACAACTAAATCAACATCTTTAAATTTATCTTTAACAAGAGCTACATCACTACATAAAAATGATATATTATTAATATCATTTAATTTCTTGTTATAATTAGCATCCAATACTGCATTTTCCATTATTTCTACTCCATAAACTTCTTTAAACTTTTTGGAAAGAAATAAACCAATAGTGCCAGTACCACAATATAAATCAACTGCCCTATTTCCTTTAGAATACTCTAAAACTTTATTATATAAAATATCTACACCTATTCTATTTACTTGAAAAAAAGAGTTATAAGAAACTTTAAACAATAATTCTCCAATCTTATCAATTAAAAAATTACTTCCTTTTATAATAATTTCTTTATCATTATCAATATATACAAGATTAGGTATCTCTATATTATTTAATAATTTTTTATCTATATTTTTTCCATATAATACTAAAAGTACTTCATTTTTATAATTACTTCTAATTAATACCTTATTAACATTAACTAAATCTTTCTTTGAAAGTTTACCTATTACTTCATTAATTGCATCACTGCAAATCAAACATCTATCAATAGCAACTAAGTCGTTAGTTTTTTCCTTATAGTAACCAATTCTACCATCTTTAACTTTTAAAGAAACTTTATTTCTATAACCAAATTCACAAGTAGGAATAATTTCTTTTATAACATTATTAATAGATGCAAAACGGCTCAATATACTTTCAACTTTTTTCTTCTTAAAATCAAGCTGATAAGAATATCTCATATGCATAATATTACATCCACCACAAATATCATAATATGGACATTTTGTTTCTATTCTATTATCACTTTTCTTATTAATATCTAAAATATGCCCAATATCATACTTACTTGTTTCTTTTTCTATTTCTATTGTCACTTCTTCAGAATCGATTGCAAAAGGAACAAAACATACTTTACTATCTACATAAGTAATCCCCCTTCCAAAGTCATCTAATCTTTCAATTTTTACACTAGTCATAAAAAACACCCAAAAAAATTATATCATTTACTTCTAAATAAGTATATTGAAAAATAATTAAGAAATAATAAATAATGGTGAAAAAATGAAAGAAAAAATACTAGAAGTTCTAAAAAATAATACTGATATTTTATCAAGAACAATAAATAAAGATAACCATACGATTGATATTATTTATTGCGAAACTCTATCAAATTCAAGTGACATTGAAAAATACATTATAAAACCAATAGTACTTTCAAAAAATATATATAATTTAGAATGCGTGATTACTTCAGCAACTTTAAATATCAAAAATTTTAATGATGCTATTAGTGATATATTTTTAGGCTTTACTGTCATAATTTTTGACAATAATAAAATATATACAGTAGAAACTAAAGCGCTTCTTGATAGATCAATAAAAGAAAGTGATGTAGAATCATCTCTAACAGGCCCTAAAGACTCATTTATAGAAAACTTTAATATAAATATAGGATTAGTAAGAAAAAGAATTAGAAATAAAAATTTAAGTCTAGAAACAGAAGTTCTTGGAACTGAAAGTAACACTAAAATAGGTATTTTATATATGTCTAACTTAATAGATAAAAAACTACTATCAAATGTTAAAGAAAAAATAAGTAATATTAAAAATGACATCATAATAGATGGTGGTTATATTAAAGAAGAATTATCAAAGAAAAGTTTTTTCCCAGAAATAAATGAAACAGAGCGTCCTGATTTAGCAACTTTTGCTCTTCTTGAAGGAAAAATTTGTCTTGTTATTGATAACTCTCCAACAGTATTAATAATACCAACATTTTTTATAGATTTCTTTCATACTCCTGATGATTATTATCAAAAAAATATTAATACAACTTTTATAAGGCTTCTTAGGATAACAGCCTTCATAATAGCAATTTTCCTACCAGGATACTATATAAGTATAACAACATATAATCCAACATCATTACCAACATCCCTTCTTTTAAATATTATTAATCAACATAAAAGTGTTCCTTTTCCAGCATTTTTTGAAATTCTTATCATGATAGTTGCTTTTGAAATTCTAAGAGAAAGTGATGTAAGAATACCAAGCAAAGTTGGAAGTTCAGCATCAATTCTTGGAGGATTAATACTTGGAGAAGCAGCAGTTAGCGCTGGTATCATCTCACCTATTATGATAATTGTTGTAGCAATAAGTTCGATAAGTGCTCTTGTTTTCCCATACAATTCAATCATTAATTTAATTAGATATTACAGATTTCTTGCTATTTTCTTAAGCGTTTTATTCGGACTATTTGGATTATTTATAAGTATATCGTTATTAATAATAAATATCTCTTGTGTCACTTCATTTGGATATCCTTACACCTATCCATTTGTACCATTAATAAAAAATGAGCTTTTAGATTCTTTAATAAAAGTAAACAAGAAAAAAGAAAGAAATCCATTACTTACAAAAAAGAGGAAAAGAATATGATAAAGAAAATAATTTTTCTATTTTTACTTATACTTTTAACTGGATGCACTCCTTATAGTGATATTAATAATCTTGCAATTATAAATAAAATAGCAATAGAAAAAGATAACAATTACAAAATACATATTGAAATTTTAAACTCGCTTGATAATAATAATATAATTTCTATTGAGGGAGAAACACTAGAAGAATGTATGAATAATCTTAATAATAAACTACAAAAAAGAGTTTATTTAACTCATTTAGAAACACTAATAATAACTGATTCACTAAAAAAAGAAAATTACAAAGAAATAATAAATTATTTTTTAAATAACGAAACATCAAGGAACTCATTTTTCGTTATAGCAACAGATAAAATAAATGATAAGATATTAAATATTAAAAGTGAAGATTTAGAAAACTTAATTAAAATATCAATTGAAACAAATGGACTTGTAGATAAAAAAACAATGGATGATGTGATAAAAGATATATTAAATTATAGTAATAGCAACATACCATTTATAAATAGCAATACGCTTGAAATAGAAGGATATAAAACTATTTATGAAAGTAATAAAAAATTAACAAAAGAAGACTCTATTGCTTTTAATTTTTTTCAAAATAAAATAAAGAACATAAATCTATTAATTAATAATAAATCTTATAAATTAGAAAACTGTAATACTACCTTTAAAGTAAAAAATAATGATATTTATTTTAATACTGTTTGTAACTATGAAAATAATACAACTGATTTAAACATAATTACTGAATACCTAACAAATATCTTAAATAATTATGTTTTAAAAAATGATAATAACTACTTTTATTATTTAAGAAACAAATATAAAAAAACTAATAAAAAAATATCGGTTTATACAAAAATTAAAATAAAAGAAATTGAAAGAAAGAAAAGGGATCAATTTGATTAAAGAAAAAATATCTAATATAGAAATATCAATATTACTATTCTTTTTATTAAACTCATATACATCTACTATTATTATTAATTTATTTGATAATTATAACTCATTAGAAATAATTATTTCGCTATTATTATCATTTATCTGTGGATATTTATTTATTTCTTTATACATCAAATATTTTAACAATGACTACTTAAATAATATCTCATCTAATAATATTATAAAAAACTTTAAAAAAATAGTATTTTTCATCTCTATAAGTTTATTTTTAATTTACTCAGTTATCAACACATCAAACATGATTAAAGATATATTATTATCAAATACTGATATTAGAATTATAAGATTTATATTTCTAATTATATGTTTCATATTAGGGAAAAAGAGTACTAAATCAGTAATTACTGCATCAAATATTTTCTTTATTTTATTTATTATTATAGAAATAATTTCAATTCTATTTAATATAGAAAATATTAATCCAATTAATATTCTTCCACTTAACACAAATATTACTTATATAAATTTTTTTGATATTTTAATACTTACAATATCACCTGTTTTTATGTCTTTAATTATACCTAAAGGTTTATTAGAAGATTATAAAAAAGTTAAAAAAAGTATTAAAAAAACATACATCATATTTTATATATACTTAACTTTAAAAATTCTACTTATAATATCAATTCTTGGGACAAAGTATTATAGTATTTTAAAATATCCAGAAATAACTTGTTTAAAGTATATAAACATTTTTAATTTTTTTAATAGACTTGAAGAATTTCTTTTTATTAATATATACATAAATAATTTAATAATCTCTGCATTATCAATAAACTATTTATTAAATATAGTTTCATCATTTAAAACTAAAAAAATTAATAATAGTATTACTTTTATTATTCTATCTTTAGTAATAATTAATTTAAACACACTTACAACAACTTATCTAGTATCATCAGGAATTATTTTCATAATAGTAAACTTATTTAAACTAAAAAAAGAGCAAAACTAGCTCTTTTCATTTGTAATTAAATACTTAAATATATCAAGAGATAACAAAATGGTATCATGTCTTAAAAATCCCTTTTCAATAGTTACATAATCATTAGATATAACTTTTACATCAGATAAATTTTTACTGTCTAATAAAACAGGATCTTTCTGCTCCAATGTTTCATATTTTTTTCTCATTTCTTCTTTTATTACTCCATTATTTGCAACAACAACATCAACTTTTCTATTACCTAAATATTTATTAATAATATTTAAATGTTCACTTACTGATAAATCATCAGTTTCTCCTGGTTGAGTCATAATATTACATGTATACATAATTGGAACACTTGTTTTTTCAAGAACATCTACAACTTCTTTACAAATTAAGTTAGGTAAAATACTTGTATAAATACTACCCATACTTAAAATAACTAAATCAGCTTCTTTAATCGATTTTATAACATCTTCATTAACATGTGGTTCTTCTTTGTAATAAACATTCATTATTTTAGAATCATACTCTGTAATATTATGCTCTCCTTCAATAATACTTCCATCCTCCATTTTTGCAACAAGCACAACATCATCATCAGTCAAAGGAAGAATTTTACCTTTTAAATTAAAGACTTTACCTAAAGAAGCAACACCACTAGACATATTACCAGTCATATTAGAAACAGCTGTTAAAAGTAAATTCCCAACTGGATGACCATTTAAATCACTTGTGGTTTTAAATCTATAATTCAAAAGTTCTTCAACAAGAGGCTCAGTTTCAGAAAGTGATACCAAAACCTGCCTTATATCTCCCATCGCTGGAACATGAAACTCTTCTCTTAATCTTCCAGTGCTTCTTCCATCATCACAGACTGACACAACTGCTGTAATATCAACTGGAAATTCTTTCAATCCTTTTAGTAAAGAACTCATACCTGTTCCACCACCAAGGACTACTACTTTCTTTCTCATATATCCTCCCATACTTTAAATATATTCAAACAATTAAAATATATAAAAGTATATCACTAATAATAAACAAATTCTACCTAATTATTTTATCTTAAGTATTCTAAGAGCATTTAAAATAGCAAGAATGGTTACTCCAACATCTGCAAAAACTGCAAGAGCAATAGGAGCATACCCTAAAAATGATAAAATTAATGTAACAAATTTAACAATTAAGGTAAAAATTATATTTTGAATTACAATTTTTTGAGTTTTTATAGAAATATCAATAACATCATTTATTTTCGATACTTTATCATCCATTAAAACTATATTAGATGCATCGATTGCAGCATCACTACCAAGTCCTCCCATAGAAACACCTAAGTCACTTCTTGCTAAAACAGGTGCATCATTAATACCATCACCAATAAATAAAACTTTCTTGCCTCTTGAAGTATTTTTAATTAATTTATTAATTATCTTAACTTTATCTTTTGGCATTAAATCATAATAATAATCATCTATTTCTAACTGTTTTGCAACATAATCATTAGATTCTTTATTATCACCAGAAAGCATAACAACTTTGATGTTTTTTTCTTTTAGTCTTTGAATAGTATCAAAAACATCTTCTCTAATTTTATCAGAAATAATTATATGACCTAAATACTTATTTTTAGTTGCAATATGGATAATACTTCCACTCTTATCACACCTAACTGGCGTAATAGATATCTTATTCATTAATTTTTCACTGCCAACATAAACTAAATCATTGTTTACTTCTGCCTTTATCCCAAGGCCACCAATTTCTTCAATGTTTCTAATAACACAGTCATCATCTAAATTATTATATGAATCATATGCCTCCTTAAGAGACTTTCCAATAGGATGAGTTGTAGCACTTTCTACATGCGCTGCCAGATGCAATAGTTCTTTTTCGTTATAATCATTTGGATGAATTGCTATTACTTCAAAACTTCCCTTAGTAAGAGTTCCTGTTTTATCGAATGCAACAGTTGAAACTTTCGACAAATCCTCTAAGTAAACTGCACCTTTAATTAAAACACCCATCTTAGATGCTCTTCCAATACCACCAAAATAAGAAAGAGGAACTGAAATAACAAGAGCACAAGGACAAGATACAACTAAGAAATTTAAACTTCTATTAATCCACATTAAATATTCATGATCAAATATTGGAGGAATAAGCATCACAAACATCGCAAACAATAACACCAAAGGTGTATAAATACGAGCAAATCTAGTAATAAACTTATCACTTTTAGCTTTATTTTCTATTCCGTTTTCGACTAAATCTATTATTTTAGAAGCCGTACTCTCTTCAAATGTTTTTAACACTTTTACTTTTAACTGACCATTTAAATTAATACAGCCTGACATAATGTAATCACCTACATTAACGCTTTTTAGCATAGATTCACCAGTTAGAGCACTTGTGTTTAAATTACTATTTCCTTCAATTACTTCTCCATCAACTGGAACTTTTTCATGGGGATTTATTACAATTGTATCAAATAATCTCAAAATCTTTGGTTCAACTTTTTTCATTTTTCCTTTTTCATCTAGCAAATTAGCATAATCTGGTCTAATATTTAAAACTTCATTAATTGCTTTTTCACTATCATCTAAAGCTGTATCTTCAAAATACTCACCTACTTGGAAGAAAAGCATTATTAAAGTAGCCTCCAAAAACTCCGTACTTGGAGAAAAAAAACTAATTACAAATGCTCCAATTGATGCAATACACATCAAAAAACATTCATCAAAAATATCCCCCTCTTTAATACTTTCAAATGATTCTAAATAAATATCATAAGAAATAATTAAATAAGGAATTAAATATAATATGAACTTAATAATAATTGAAGGATTCAAAACTTTTTCTATTACAAAAGCTACAACTAAAAGAATTGTAGTAATTAAAATCTGTATAATCTTCTTTTTTTTATCTTCTTCCATAATAAATCACCTGATAATCATTTATAATTACAAACAAAATTATTATCCTCAAAATATTTTTTTAAATCTGAAATACTAATTTTATCATTTTTTCTAAGACTTTCATAATACTGGTTATTATTTAAATCATAATCACATTCATAACTAAGTACTAAATCTTCTAAAACAACATTTGAACACTCTTTATTTTCTTTAATAATATTTTTATAGTTTTCTAAAAGAGTTAAATCATCACCATACATTTTAACAAACATCTTCTGACTGCTTACATATTCATTTATACTTGAAAAATTATACTTAACTCTTGCATTCGTCATAACTAATGTTTCTTCTCCAATACATTCTAATTCTTTATTATCTTTATCCTTTTTAATTAAAATAATTAAAAGTATAACAATAACAATAAGTAATAAAATTAAACATATCTTTTTATTCATAACAACACTCTTAAAAAATCATTGAGGCATTTCTAAAAAACATAATAAAAAACAAAATAAAAATTGAAACAAATACTATAGCCCAAACAATAAATATTACTGTACTTATTTTTTTTACAACTTTTGCATGTAATGAAAATGAATCAAAATCAATATTTTTTAAATTATCACTAAGGTCATTAATATCATTATCTCTTTCAATTTCAAAACAAGTATTACAATATTTACATGTTACTTCAGTTGCATTTGCATCAAAGGAAATACCTGCTCCACAATTTGGGCATTTTTTCTCAACTAATCTCATTTTAGTCACCTCTTATAAAAATTATATCACAAAAAAAGGTAATTAGAAGCATTACCTTTATTTTTTTAAATATACATATTAACATATCCAAATATCTTCTTCATCTATATCTAAATTGATATCTTTTAGTAGCATTATAAATTAATTCTTTAGAAGCCAATCCATTTTTAATAGGATCTATTATCGAATCAAAATCATTCATTGCTCTAAAAAGAAACATAGATAAATCCCCCTTTTTGTTAGTTTGTCATTATAATATATTTAAAAAGAATAAAAGATTATATTCTAAACAACTAACAATTTTACAAAATAAAACTCTAACCGAAGTTAGATTTAAATACAAAGGTGATGATGTCCATTAAAGAACAAAAACTATCAAGTAAATTTTCTCATTCACTATTTAAATTATATATAAGATAAAAAATAGGAATACCATTAATTAATAATTACCATTAGAACCAAGATATCAATTACATAGACTGGTTCATCTTTAAATTATCTATAGTTGTAGTATCAGGTAATGGTATATCATAGGCACTATTTGAAAACTTACATATAACAACATAAAAATGACTTTTTCTCAAGTCATTTTAGTTAACTCAATAAGTTTGAGTAATTTACATATTGGTAGCGAGAGAGGGGATCGAACCCACGACCTTCCGGGTATGAACCGGACGCTCTAGCCAGCTGAGCTATCTCGCCACAAGTTACGTAAAAATAATATACCACAAATAAATTTTTGTTTCAAGTATTTTTACGCATTATTTTTATGCAATTTATTCTAATATTTTATTAATTCGCTTACTCTTCTTACAAGCAAATTCAAATAAATTATTAAATCCCTTCCATAATAAAAGTGCGATAATAATTAATGAAGCAGTAATAACATACATTCCAGCATCTAATTTAGCAAGAGTAAAAAATGATTTAAAGAATAATAATTCAACTGCAAAAATAAGACACATTGTTATCATTAAAATTCTTCTAATAACATTAAATGGTTTACATAACTTATACTGAAATATAAGCATAATAATAGTTGTGAGTATAACTGAGATAGTTGAATTTTCAACAGGAGTCAACGAAGAATCTTTTGTTAAAAACAAGAAAATAAACAAAGTTGAGAAAACAGTAAGTGCTGTTGGAAGCGCATTTGCAATAATCTTAATTAAGAAATTCCCTTTAACCCTATCTTTGTTAGGCTCCATTGCAAGAACAAATGAAGGAGCTCCAATAGTTATTAAATTCATAAGACTTAAATGAATTGGATGATATGGGTAATGAAATGCAGTAAATAAAACCATTATAACGATTAGAATTGTATAAATAGTTTTAGTTAAGAATAGCGAAGCACTTCTTCCAATATTATTAATGCTTCTTCTTCCCTCCTCCACAACTTTAGGCATAGCATCAAAATTAGACTCCATAAGTACAAGTTGACTTACATTTCTTGCTGCATCACTTCCACTTGCCATTGCAATACTACAATCAGCTTCTTTAAGAGCCAAAACATCATTTACACCATCACCAGTCATAGCAACAGTATGTCCCAAACTTTTAATAAGCATAATCAATTCCTTTTTTTGGTCAGGTTTAACACGTCCAAAAATAGTATTATTTAAATATGCTTCTTTTAACTCTTCTTTAGTTTTAATAGAAGTTAAATCTACATACTTATCATATTCTTTTATACCTACTCTTTTAGCAATTTGAGAAATTGTAATGGGGTTATCTCCAGAAATTATTTTGATTTCTACTCCTTGCCTTCTAAAATAATCAAGAGTATCTTTCGCTTCTTTTCTAATCTTATCTTGAATTAAAATAAGAGCAACTGGTGACTTTACACCACTTTTTTCTACTGCTAATAATAAAGTTCTATAATCTTTTGTATATTCTTCATAATGGCTATCTTCAATAATAAATTCAGGGGCTCCTAAATAATATGAAACTTCATCATCAACAATAACTTTAGAATATTTTTTATCTGATGAAAACGGAATTACTTTTTTACATTCTAATGCTTTTCCATTTTTTGTTTCAAATTTATTTCTAATAGCTTCCATTGTAGGAGAAACATCTTCTATTAAATGACATAATCCATCAAGTAATTTTTCTACATCATCCTTTGAATATTTAACATTTGGAATAAAATCAACAACTTCCATGACTCCTTCAGTTATAGTTCCAGTCTTATCAAGACATAAAACATCAACTCTTGCAAGTGTCTCAATGCAGTAAAGTTCTTGAACTAAAACATTATACTCTGAAAGTCTTATTATAGAAACTGCCAAAACAGTACTTGTAAGTAAAATTAATCCATCAGGAATCATTCCAATTAGTGCAGCAGTAGTATTTAAAACTGCTAAGTTGAAATCACTTTCCGCAAAAAAGTATTGATTGATGAACAAAAGAATTCCAACAGGTACTATTGTAAAAGAGATATATTTGATAATTTTATTAAGGGAATTCATCAAAACTGAATTCAACTTTTTTACATATTTAGCATCTTTACTGATAATTGAAGTATAATTATCATCTTTTACATGTTCAACTTTAGCATATACTTTTCCACCTGTTATAAAACTACCAGATAAAACCATGTCTCCTTTTTTCTTTTCTATAGGTGTAGCTTCTCCAGTAATAAAAGATTCATTAACTAAGCAAGAACCATTTTCTACAATTGAATCTGCTACGACTTGTGATCCAACTTTTAACTCTACTATATCATCAAGAACTAATTGTTCTCTTTGAATCTCTACTCTTTCATGATCTCTTATAACAACAACTTTAGATTGACTAAGTAAAGATAGTTTATCTACTATTTTCTTAGCTTTAATCTCTTGAACTGTACTAATAATCATATTCAAAAAAACTGTACCTATAAAAAGCATATTCTTATATGCTCCTACAAATGCAATAGCTAAAGCTAGTCCAAAATTCAAAAAATTAAATAACGTAAAGAAATTATCACTCATTATTTTTTTTATTGTTTTAGTTGGAACAGAAACATCAGTATAATTCATGCCTTCCATCATTCTTGCTTCAACTTCTTCTTTTGATAGACCATTTTTATAATCAGGATTAAATCTTTCCATAATAACACCCTTCCCATAATAATTATAACAAATAAGAATAATAAAAGAAGGATTAATTTTACCTTCTTTACACTTATTTATAATTTATTCAACACTTTTTAATTTATTAAGTTTTTCTTGAATTGTTTTTAATCTTCTTCTTCGTTCTATACTATCCTGCATATAAAATCCATCTTTATATATTAAAATATCTTTTTCTTTAACAACAGGTAGTAAAAGCAACTCAACAAGTTTAATTTCTCTAGTATCAATATTCTCTAAAACTGCAAATTTCCCTTCTATTCTATCAACTGCATATTTCTCAAATTTTTTCATTACTATCTCCATCCGTATCAGTGTTTACATATTTAAATTCTATCTTATCACCATCTGAAAGTGCTACAACTGTTCCAAGCAAATCAGTTCTAAATACAGTGGCACCAAGTTTTTCTAATTTATTAACTACAACACTATGAGGGTGCCCATATTCATTATTTTTACCGCATGATATAACTGCATATTTAGGATCTACTTGATTTAAAAAAACTGCACTAGAACTATATTTGGATCCATGATGCCCTACTTTTAAAACTGTGCTTTTTATATTTTTACTTACTATTTCTCTTTCAACATTACTAGTTAAATCACCAGTAAATAAAAACGATATATTTTTATATGTAAGTTTAAGTACTATTGAAGTATCGTTTAAATCTTCTCTATTATCATCTCCTACATATATAACTTCTAAATTAGAATCTCCAAAAGTCAGCTTACTACCTATTTTAGGAATACTATATTTTATATTCTTTTTCTCAAGTGCATTTAAAACTTCAACATAGGTAGTGGTTGTACTAGGAGCATCAGGCATGTAGAACTTATCTATTTTAAAGTTCTTTATTACATCATCAAGTCCACCTATATGATCTTCATGAGCATGTGTTCCAAAAACGTATTTAAACTTTGTAATACCTAGAGAATTAAAATAACTAACAAGTTTTTTCCCATCAGCATTATTTCCTGCATCAATAAGCATATATTCATCTTGAGATTTTATAAGAATTGAGTCAGCTTGCCCCACATCAAGAAAAAACACCATTAAGTCATTTGTAAGTTCAATTTTATCTGCTTCTGTTAAAGGGACTTCTTCTTTTCCTTTGGTATATTTTTCTATTTCTTTAACTTTACTTTTAACTTCTTCTTTAACGCTATTAACTTCTTTAACAACAGTATCTTTTAAATTATTAAAAAGATTTTTATCAAAAAAGAAAGAAAAGAAAAAAACAACAGCAAAAAATACTAATAAAAGGATAAATCTTTTTATTTTCTTTTTAGTCTTCTTTTTCATATCCACCTCTATAATAAAATACTATCAAAAAAAAGAAAAAAAGTCCATAGAAGGACTATTTGATATTATTTTTATTATCTTCATTATTTACTTTTTTGTCACGTATTGTACTTATATGTTTTGTACTGCTAGCTTCTTCATATATAATAGGTTTCTTCTTTATAAAATTAACTAAAGAATTACAATATATTATAATTAAAGATATATAAACAATTAAAAGAATAATGTTAGAAAGAATACCAAGTTCATTGTAATTATTTAAGAAAAAAGTAACATAGTAAACTTCAAAAAATAAGAAATATATCAATATATACCTAATTAATATTTGATTAACTTTTGCAGTTTTTAAAGTCTTACCATCAACAATTTTAATACCAACTATAAACTTTCCAATTGTTCTTCCTCTAAAAATAATAGTAAAGATCATATAATAGATTAAAATCATTAAAGAAAATATTGATAAATCAAGATAATATTTATTAAAAATACCTGAAAAAGTAACAATAGATACAATTACAAAATCAATTAAAGTTGCAACTGATTTTCTAGGGAAAGAAACGTATTTACCCTTTTCATATGACTTTTCATCAAGGCTTTCTCGAGATGGTAAGAATTTTTCAAATAAGGGAGTAATTAAAAATCCTAATACTCCACCCATCGTATTTACAATCAAATCATCAACATCAAAAAGTCTATAAGGTCTTGGATATATCCCAAACAAACCACTAAGCTGAGTAACTTCAAAGAAAAAGCTAAGCAAAAATGACAGAATTATTACTTCCCACCATTTTCTATTAAAATAATATCTTAAATATACTCCAAAAGGTAAAGTTAAAAAGAAATTAAATAAAACAGTGTACACAAGTGGGCTTTTTAAAGTAGGAATATAAGTGGAAATATCAAATAGATTAAAGTTAGTATATCTAATAATTTCTACAAGTCCATTAAATGGAACAAGTTGCATCCACGGCCCAGTCATTTTAGAAACTGTCTCAATTTTAGGAAGTGGTAAAATAACCATAAACCAAGCCGTTAATAAATATAAAATAAATGAATAAACTATAAAAGTTCTTAAAAAAGGAATTGCACCAAATTTATGATATTGTTTAATCATATAAGGAATTGTAAATAACAATGCAATTATTGGGAAAATAATAATTCCCATTTTTATTGGAAATGTATAAGCACTCATAAATACCTCTTTTATCTAAGAAAATTATATCATAATTCTTTAAATAAATAGACAAATATGTTATAATATTTTAGTAAATTGTTCTCGTAGCTCAGCAGGATAGAGCAATCCCCTCCTAAGGGATAGATGTGGGTTCGAGTCCTACCGGGGACACCATTTAAAAATGAAGTCACATAAAATGTGATTTTTTATATTATAAGGGGGAAATTATTATGCATGAAATGAAATTACAAAGTGAATTTTATTATTATATTAAAAATGGATCTAAAAGAATTGAGATAAGGCTTAATGATGAAAAAAGAAAAATCATTAAAGTAAACGATATAATAGAATTTAGGAATATAGAAAATAATGAAAAAATTAAAACAAAAGTATTAGAATTAAAAAAGTATAATTCATTTATTGAGTTATTAGATGACAATGATATTTCTCTTTTAGCAGATAAAAGTTATAATAAAGAAAAACTATTAAAAGAATTAAATAATTTTTATTCCAAAGAAGAGCAAAACAAATATGGAATAATTGCAATAAAAATAGATTTAATATAAAAAGTATATCAATTTTGATATACTTTTTTTACATAAAAAATAATATAGAAATAATTACGATTACTAAACAATTATACTGATATTTATACACTGAAAATTCTTCTATTATTGAAACAACATCATCGACAATATCTACAAGCCAACTTTCTAAATATTTTGGAATTCTTGTTGGACATACTGGGAACATATGTGTACTAATAATATCTTTTTCTTTCTCAGTTAAATTAAAGAACTTTTCAGAATAAAGGCTAGCATATTTAGGGTGATTAACTAATGTAATTGCTCTATCCTTTATTCCTATTTCACTGCTCTTTAAAAGAAAAAAATCATGTAATAACCCTGCTCTTGCCACTTCTTCATAACTAAGTCCCAACATTCTTGCAATTCTATAAGAATAATATGAAACTCTATATGAATGATCAAATCTATTCAATCCATGATGAATAATAGACTTAGTTTTTATAAATTCATCATGATTAATTATATCTTTAACTAAAAAATCAAATTCTTCTTTTACAAATTTATTCATTAATCTATTTATCAACCTCCATAGGAATTATATCAGAATAAGAATAAAAAGTAAAATGAAAATAATTTCACAAAAAAAAGGAAAAGAGCTCTTTTCCAAATCTATATAAACGTGAAATATCACGCCTAATATATATTATGTGAATATTTTAAAAATAGTTACAAAAATTATAATTATTGTATTTTATAGTTTTTTTTAAGTAAATCAAAATCAAATAAATTATTTCTTTTACATTTTTATCAATATAATTCATATAAGTCATAATTTGACCTGTATGTTCTTTCTTAAGTTCAGTTACTTTTAATTCTACAACTACATAACACTTGTATTTAATATTATATAAAAGTAAATCAATATAATTATATGTATTACCTATTTTAATTTTATATTCATTTCCAACATAAGTAAAACCAATTCCTAATTGATTTAAAAAGTCATCTAGATTATTTAACAATAATTGCTTTAACGCGTATTCTGATAAATCATCTTTTAATGGGCTTGATTTTATGATAATAGGATTGGGTACTAAGTCATTGACATTTAATTGTTCTTTCGTAATCAGTTTATTTTTAGCATTTTCACTTAGTCTATTATATTCATGATTTTTTATTCTTTCTTGTAACTGCCTTTTTGATAAATTATATTTCTCACATATGAAAATATAATATATAATTTCATCAATATTTTTAATACTTATTAACTCTCTATAATGACTCCAACTCAATTTTGAACCCAGTGGGTTCAATTTTTCATTGCTGAATACTTCATAAAATTTTCTCATTCCATAAAGTGTTCTTTCATTATATTTTTTACCAACTTCTAACATTAGATTTTTAGAGTACTGTTTAATTATGTTTTTACCATACTCTTTACCAGCTTCACTCAGAAGTTTTCCAGTTTCAAAATACACTTTAACTTTATGTTTATCTTTTGAATAGTCTTTAGCTCTATCATATATTTCACTTTTTATTAATTGTTCTTTTATCTCATTATAATAATTCATATCTACTCCTTTCTACGGACTACATGTTTCTATTTTTAATTTATTATTTTTAATCTTAAACATAATACTTCCATCCAGGTCTGTTCTGTAAACTTTACTATTACTTAATGTATCTAATACTTCTTTATTTGGATGACCATAACGATTTTTCTTACCTACACTAATAATGGAATACTTTGGATTAATCTTTTCTATAAACTCTTCACTACTACTTGTCTTAGATCCATGATGTCCTACTTTTAATACATCTATATCAGACAAATTATATTTATCCATTATTTCTTTTTCAGTACTACTTGAAGCATCCCCCATAAACATAAATTTATAACCTTTAAGTTCTGTATAAATAACATTACTATTATCATTTTCATTATCATATTTTTTAGTCTGTAAAAAATGTAATTTGTTGTTATCAATATTTAATTCTTTTATACATGTATAATATGGTATTTTCTTTTTATCTAATACTTTGATTAATTCTTTTTCTAAATCATTATAAGGTCCACAATTAAAAATAACTTTCTCTACTTTAAAATTATTAACTAAATTAATAGCCTCTCCCATATGATCATAGTCTCCATGACTAATAATAAAATAATCAATTTTTCGAATACCAAAAGATTTCAAAACAGGAATTATAGTATTATTTGATATACTATAATTTTTTAATCCCCCTGTATCAATAAGAATAGTCTTATTTCTATTATGAATTAAAAAAGAATCACCTTGTCTAACATCAAAAAATAATAAATAACTACTTTTAAATATTAAATTATAATTAAAATGAATTAAAAAAACTATTAACAAAATATAAGTAATTTTTCTTTTATAAATAGTTAAAATTATTAATAAATAATAAATAACTACTACTACAATTGATGGCTTTATAAATACAAAAGATAAATTAAATTGTCTAAAATATATTAATAGATTTTCTAAAAAAGAATTTATTAAAAATAATAATGTATCTAAAAAAGGAAAAAATAATGTTAAAATTGACAAAGGGAATAGAAAAAAAGTTACTAGTGGAATAAGAATAGTATTGTAAATAATTGATAAAGGAAATATCTCACTATAGATATAAATATTTAATGGAATAGTCATAATAAAAACAAAAAAGCTAATAATAAAACTATTTACTATTTTATTTTTTGACTTAAAAAAACTTTTACTAAATAAATACAAGGAAAAACTAATTATTAAAGAATAATAGATTCCACTTGATAAAAAGATTAAAGGATTAATAGTTACTAAAAGAATAAGCGTCAAAAAAACTATCTTATATTTAGAGAATCTCAAAGAAAAAATATTATTTATTTCACGAATAAAAAAGAAAACAGCTGCTCTTAATAAAGAATAATTCATAACAAGTCTATAATAAAAAAATAAAAACAAAAAAAAGAAAAGACTCTTTAAATAACTATTTTTCTTAATCAAATAATTAAGAATCATTAAAAAGAAAGAAATATGCATTCCAGATATTGAAAACAAATGAACGACTCCTAACTCTTTATACGTAGAATAAATATCATCATCAATAAAGCTTTTATCACCTAATATAAAAGTATTTAAATAAGAAAAAGATTTTAAATTTTTAATTCTTTTATATATAACATTCCTTATGTTTAATAATATATTTTTACTTCTTCCAACTACATTAAAAGAACTAACATTAATTCTATAAAAAATACTATTATTTTTCATATATTCCTTATAATCAAATAAATTAAAATTAGTATTTCTATTAAATTCATTTAACACTCCATTTATATTTAATATTTGACCTACTTCAAGATTATCTGTTGAAGAAAAATTACCAATAATTATCTCTTTACAATCTAAATAAACATTATCTTTAGAAATCTTTATAACAGTACACGTAAAATTATTAATAGAATTATCGTAAATACTATTTCTTTCTCGAGTTAAAACAAAAAACAGTCTAAGAACAGAAATTAAAAATAGGAAAATGAAAAAATACTTAGACTTTAATATAATTTTTAATTTTCTCAAATAATGCTTCTCCAATTCCAGATACATTTTTAACTTCTTCAATAGTTTTAAATTTATTAGTTTTTCTATAATCGATTATGCTTTGAGCTTTCTTCTCTCCTATTCCACTTATACTCATTAATTCACTTAAACTAGCAGTATTAATAGATATCTTATTATCACTTTGTTTTTTTATTAGAGCATTGTTTTCAACCGATTGATTTTGTTTTACAGAAGAATTTGTACTACTACTAGAAGAAGTATCTTCCTCCTTACTTAAATTAGTTTCAATAACTTCTTTAGGAGGAATTATTATTACCATCTCATCATATAGTTTTTGACTTAAATTAATTCCTTTAGTATCAGCATTTTCTTTTAACCCTCCACTTTCTTTTATTGCATCAATAACCCTTTTTCCAAGAGAAAAAGTATATGCTCCAGGCTTATTAACTTCCCCTTTAACATCAACCATTATAGTAACTTCTTTTTCTAAGTAATTATTCTCCTCTTTTTCTGTAATCTCATCTTTTGAAATATCTTCTAAAACAATATCATCACTACTATCTTTATTATCATAATAAATATAGATTCCAAATAAAGATAGAAAAACAATAATAATAAAAAGCTCCTTTCTATTATAATAAATAAAATCTTTAAATTTTTGCATTAAAAAAACCTCCCTAAGGAGATTATTATACATTTATAGAAAAAATTCCCATCTTTTTAGAAACTTTTTTAACTTATTCCTAATTTTTTCAATTTTGTCTCAATAGCAACCCTTTGTACCATTGATAAAGCAAAAATCAAACTCAAAGTGAAACTTCCTCCATAACTTAAGAACGGAAGAGGAACACCAGTAAGTGGCATCCACCCCATTATACCTAAAAGATTTATTGTCATATGTAAGAATATATAAATAGAAACACCATAACAAATAATAGATCCTCTACTACTTGTACTATTTCTACCTATATAAATTATTCTCCATAATAAAATCATAAATAATAGAATAATAAAAGACGAAACAACAAAACCTAACTCTTCTACAACAATTGCAAATATAAAGTCAGTATGAGACTCAGGCAGATACAAATATTTTTGAGTACTATTTCCAAGTCCTTTCCCCCAAATATTACCATTATTAAATGCAATATAAGAATTACATACTTGATTACCTGTTGTATAAAACTTCTCTTCGCTACAAGGATTTGCATAATCAAAACGTTCAATTTGCCTTTTAAATGATGAAGTATTAAAAGTATAATACCCAAATAACACAACAGTCATAATAAATAATGAAATAAATATAACTTTAAATTTAACAATTCCTTGATTAGGAACTAAAAAATAAATCATAAAAGATAAAATAATTATAATAGCTGCTGTTCCAAAATCAGGCTGTAATATAATAAGTGCTGCAATCATAGCAGATATTATAAGTGGGAAAAAATTAGTAAATAAATTATTTAATTTGTGCCTATTTAATTCAAAAAAGGCAGCATACCACACAATCAGTATTACTTTAACAAGCTCACTTGGTTGAAAAGTGAATGACCCAATTCTAATCCAACTTCTAGCATCATTTATAATAGGTCCAAATAAAAATACAAAAATCAAAAGACCAAAGCTTCCTAAAAGAGCAAACCATGAAACTGCACTATAAGTCTTTGTACTAAACCGTATCAAAAACAAAAATAAGAATAATCCTAAAATCAAACTACCCAATTGTTTTATTAAAAAATTGTAAGGAGTCTTATTATAACGCATAAAAGCAGCTATATTAGACGATGAAAAAATCATTACAAGTCCAATAGAGAAAAGTAATACACTAACTAATAATAAAATTTTATCTGTATGCTTTAAAAATTTCATATATCCTTTTCTCCTTCTTATTATAATTATATATAACAAAACAAACTAAAAAAAGAAAGAAATTAAAAACTTTACATATTAATACTTAAAAAGTGTAAAAAAAAGAATAGACTTCTCTATTCTCTTATCCATTTACTTGTTTCATTACTTCGCTAGCAAAGTCATCATTTCTCTTTTCGATTCCTTCTCCAACTTCATAACGAACCATCTTTTTAATTGTTCCATTGTTATCTTTTACAAATTGTTCAACTGATTTATCAGAATCCTTAATGAATTCTTGCTCTAATAAGCATACTTCTTTATAGTATTTATTAATTCTTCCATTAACCATTTTTTCAGCTATTTCAGCAGGTTTTCCTTCGTTAATAGCCTGTTCTTTAATGATTCCTCTTTCATGTTCTAATACTTCTTCTGGAACTTCATCACGAGTCATATATAAAGGCCTCATAGCAGCTGCATGCATAGATACATCTTTAGCAACTTCACTATTTGCTCCTTCTAATACTGTTAATACAGATATTCTTCCACCTAAGTGAGAATATACTCCAAATGATTCATTATCATTTTTTAAAACATACTCAAATCTTCTGAAACTAATTTTTTCTCCGATTTTTGCAATTAATGCAACTAAGTAATCGCTAATAGTTTGTCCATTTTCTAATTTTAAATTCATTGCATCGTCCATAGTTGTAACACCACTATTTAAAATAGCATTTCCAACTGTACTGATGAAATTCTTAAATTCTTCATTTTTTGCTACAAAGTCAGTTTCTGAGTTAACTTCTAATATAACTGCTTTATTTCCATCAACAAATATTTCAGATAATCCTTCTGCAGCAATACGAGATTCTTTCTTGCTAGCTTTAGCTATTCCTTTTTCTCTAAGCCAATCTATAGCTTTTTCCATATTTCCTTCTAATGCTTCTAAAGCTTTTTTGCAATCAAGCATACCTGCCCCTGTTTTTTCTCTTAAGTCTTTTACATCCTTAGCACTAAACATAAACAAATCCCTTTCTATTTACAACTATTTTTTTAATTCAGTAAGAAGTTCATCTTTCTTCATTTTAGAATATCCTTTAATACCTTCTTGTTTAGCATATTCTTTTAATTCAGTAAGATTCATACTATCAAAATCAACAGCTTCTTCTTTCTCTTCAACCTTTTCTTCTTTTTCTACTTTTTCAGTTTTTTCTTCTTTTTTAGCTTCCTTTACTTCTTTTTTGTCATGAGCTGGTTTAGTTTTTTTGAATTCTTTCTTTTCAATTTTTTCTTCATCTTTCTGAACTTTAACTTCTTTTTCTAAAGATTCAACAAATTCATTAATTTCTTCGTCTTTCTTTCCTTTTCCTTCAGCTTTTGCTTTATCTTCTTCAGTTAAGTAATCAACCATTTCATTTCCATTAACTTCAGCTATAGCATTTGTTAAAGCACCAATCATTAATTTAACACTTCTTACAGCGTCATCATTTCCTGGTATAACATAATCAACCATATCAGGATCACAATTAGTATCTACAACTCCAAATACTGGAATATTTAATTTTCTTGCTTCTTTAATAGCAATTTCTTCTTTTCTAGGGTCTACGATAACTAAAGCATCAGGAAGTTTTTTCATTTCTCTAATTCCTCTTAAGTTCTTATTTAATTTATCGTATTCTTTCTTAATTTGAATAACTTCTTTTTTTGGAAGTAATTCAAAAGTCCCTTCAGCTTCCATTTTTTCAATTTCATCAAGTCTTTTAATTCTTGACCTAATTGTTTTGAAGTTAGTAAGTGTTCCACCTAGCCATCTTTCATTAACAAAATACATGTTAACTCTTGTAGCACATTCTTCAGCAGCTTCTTGAGCTTGTTTTTTAGTACCTACAAATAATACTTTTCCTTCATTTGCAGCAATTTCTTTCATAGCTTCATAAGCTTCTTCAATTTTCTTTGCTGTTTTTTGTAAATCTATAATATAAATATCATCACGAGATGTATAAATATACTCTCTCATTTTAGGATTCCATCTTCTTTTTTGATGTCCAAAATGAACTCCTGCTTCTAATAAATAATTCATTGACACAACTGTCATAATACATTTCTCCTTTTCGTTTTTATCTTCTATTAATTTCTAATAATCCCACCAAATTGGCACTAGGTAATTAAATCCATTAATATGCTTATTTAGTTTCTTTTTTTGTTTCTTTTTTTACTGTTGTTTTTTTAGCTGCAGATGTTTTTTTAGCAGCTGGTTTCTTCTCTTCTTTTTCTTCTTTTTTAGATTCTACTTTCTTAGTTGTAGTTGCTTTCTTTGCAGCTGGTTTCTTTTCTGCTTTTTCAACTTTTTCTTTCTCTTCTTTCTTAGTTTCTTTCTTAGCTTCAGTCTTAGTCTCTTTAACTTTTACTACTTCAACTGTAACTACTTCTTCTTTACTTGCTGCAACTACTTTACCATCAAGCCCGTTTTTAGCAACTTTTACAAGTTCTGCAAAGGCTTTTGAATCAGCTATAGCAACCTCTGAAAGCATTTTTCTATTTACTTCTACACCAGCTTTATTAAGTCCTTCTATGAATCTTGAATAACTGATTTCATTTTCACGACATGCAGCATTAATCCTTGTAATCCATAATTTTCTGAAATCTCTTTTCTTTTGACGTCTGTCTCTAAATGCATATTGTCCAGAATGCATTAATTGTTCTTTTGCTGTTTTATATAATCTATGTTTACTTCCAAAGTAACCTTTAGCAGCTTTTAAAACTTTTTTATGACGTGCTTTAGTTGTTACACTGTTTTTTACTCTTGCCATTTTAAACTCCTCCTATACTATATAACTTTCTTTAGTCTGTTATAGTCAGCACTACTTAATGTAGCATTCTTTCTTTTAGCCCTATTAACAGCTCCACTTTTCTTTCCTGTTTTATGATTCAATCCAGTTTGACGTAATGTAATAGTTCCACTTTTTCTAACTTTAAGAACTTTACTTAGTCCACTATGTTTTTTTACTTTTCCCATTATTATAATCCTCCTATTTTGTCTTTTTTGGTATTAATAACATAATCATATTTTTTCCATCAAGTTTAGGTTGTGATTCAATTTCTGAAATATCACTTAATCTTTCTGCAAATCTTAATAAAACATCATTACCAAGATCTGTATGAGCAAGTTGTCTTCCTCTAAAACGTATAGTAACTTTTATTTTATCTCCTTTTTCAAGGTATTTAGTTACTTGTTTTACTTTAGTTTCGAAGTCTCCAACATCAATTTGTGGAGAAAGTCTAAACTCTTTAAGACTTTGCATAGATGCTCTTTGTTTTTTTAAAGCATCCTTTTCTTTTTTACTTTTCTCATATTTATACTTTTTGTAATCCATGAGTTTGCATACTGGTGGATTACCATTGGGCCCGATTAATACTAAATCAAGACCAGCATAATTTGCAAGTGTTAATGCATCTTTAATCGATTTAACACCTGTTTGTTCCCCATTGGGACCAATTACTAATACTTGTGGAATTTTAATTTGTTCATTGATTAACAAATTGTTTTTTGAGTTTGCTATATAAAACACCTCCAATTATATAAAAAAGTGGATATAATATATCCACTTATTAACACCATTAAAAAACAAATATTATTTTTTTCTAACTTGGCATTTGACCTAAAGCTATTCGCAATCAGGTGGATGTGGATACATCTCTTTCCTTTTTTATTACGTTTTGTATTATATTATATGAGATCAACTTTGTCAATAGACTAATTTAATTTTTATAAATACCTAATTTTCTATTTTAAAATTCTTAAATAATAACCACTGTAACTTTTACCAGTTTGTGCACCAGTTGTCATAAATCTAGATCCAGACTGATCCATTCTTTCTATTTTACCATCCCAGCTATCAAGAATTAATAAATCACTATCTTTTAAATTACTTGCACTTGTAACAGAATCTTTAAATCCTACTACTGTAACAAAATGTCTTGCTGTCCCACTCGAGTTACCATTTACTTGTAATATAACTGGTTTACCACTTGTAACTTGAGTATATATTTGATTCATAATTTCTTGCTTACTATCGGAAAAATAATCATAGAACTCAGCTGCATGAGCCCAATGAAGAGCTGATTCAGCATTATCTAGAGTACTTCCATTATACATATTAGAAGCGTGAACATAAGAAAATGCTAAACACAAATCTCCATATCTTGCTGGATTACTATCTTGCCTTATACCTTTAGTATAAGCAGTTTGAGCATAACTATTAACGTCTATTGCTGTATTAACTACATTAAACGTCTCACCCAATGTAGTTAACTTCTTTATATTACTATTGTTCTTTGTTAAGTCTGTTGAAGAACTAGTATTTGTATTAATGATGTCATTAGTAGTTGTACTACTTCCACCTTTGCTTTTCTTTATCTTAATTAATCTATCAACAATATCACTTTGAGATCCATTTAGTATATTAACTTTTTTCTTTGTCATTGTCTTATTACTTGTAGTTGTATCTATCTTAGTAGCAGCCTTAACTACAGAAGAACTATCATCTTCTTCTTTTCTTCTCATTACTTCTTCACTAATACTTTTAACATTACTATTAAATACTAATCCATTTGTACTATTATTACTACTTTGATACATTGAAATAAGAGACTCTCCAGAACTAGTTGGAATTTTACTAGAAGTTGTATCAATCCTTTTATCAGTAACATCTATTAAAGAAGATGCAGAAACCACTCTATCACTTTTTGAAGTTCCACTAAATGAATTAAGACTTTTAATAGAATTAATAACACTTTCTATTTCGCGAGATAAAGAACTCATTTCATGCTCTAAAACAGTAATTTTAACAAAATAACTATGATTATCCCTATCTTCATCTAAAGAAGATACCTTACTTTGTAATTCTTCATATTCCTTATCCTTATCTTTTAACTTAGAAAGAAGTGGCAATAAATCATTATATGCCATGTCACTTGCTTTAACTAAATTATTTAAAACATCATTTTTAAATTTATTAGTACCATCAACAATACTATTTAAAATATTATTTTTAAGTTCATCTTTTCCTAGCTCAGTCCAACTTAATCCATCAAACTCTGAAACAAACTCTAAAGTATTTCTTGCTAAATCAGAAACACTTAAAGAAATACTTGAACTAACTTTATTCAAATTTGATGAAGATAACTTATCATAATATTTTTGATATTTAGACGAATAATAAACTGACATATTCTTCCTCCTAATTAATATTTAAATTTTCTTCATTCTCTACTACATCACTATCAATACTTTTTTCAAGATTAACATAATTACTAAGAGTATTATTTAAAAATTTACTATAATCTTGAAACTTTAAAACTATATTAGGAAACTCTTTTGATACTTCTAAATAATATTCATAAAGAGTCTTTTGACTATCACTACTCCAAACCTCATTAGTTCCATCAAGTTGTTTTAACTTATCATTTAATTTTTTATAACACTTCTCCAGTTCTTTTGTTTTATTATCGAGATTATTAATAGTTGCTTCAAGTTCACTTTTTTTAACTTCTATATCCATTAATCAATCTCCCCTTTTTTTACTGTATTTAAAAATTCATTATCTTTATTTTTATAATTATTAGAAAGAGTTACTATTAAATTTCCCAATAGTTCTATTTTTTTTCTATTTTCCATTTGTTCATCTATATACTTATTTGCTTCTTCAATAAATGTATCGCTATCATTTCCACTCCAAGAAGATGAAACTGAATTAATTATATTCTTCAATTCATTAAATATTTGCTGTATTTCAGCATCTATTTCAATAACAAATTTTCCAGTTTCTAAAAGTTCTTCATAATTTACTTTTAAATTCATTATTATATTCCCCCTTTAATTAAGGAAGCATTATCTCCATTTAATAATTCATCAATTGAGATATTATTCTTTTCAGCAATTTCACTAAGATAAGTTCTTATTTCTTCACTATCTTCACTACTCATATTTTCTACATTTCCATCAACAATATTTTTTAAACACTCAGATAAAATGGTGTCATTACCTTCTTTAGTTAATAAATCAGCTAAAGAAATATTATTATCATCTGCTACTTTTTGAAAATAATCTTTCCCTTTTAAAATACTTTTAGTATCTAAATCATTTATAATTTCATTAGAACTTGGAATAACTACATCTAGTAAAGTTTTCTGTAAATCTTTTTCTTCAAGTTCTCCATTTATACTTGCATCACTATATCCTAAAACTCCTAAAAGACTTTTCTTAGTAATAGGAGCATTTTCTTGATCAAGTAATAATGAGTCAAGTGAATATTCTTCATTTGAAAATATTTTCTTAAGTAATTCTAATTTCTCATCATAAGAAAAATTAAATAATATTTCTTTCAATTCAGTAAGTTTGATTTGTTTTCCATAAGACACTTCATCTACAACTATCTTTCCAGTATTAACTATATCACCAGTATAACGAGTATTATTATTGTTATTATCAAGTCCTAGAAATTTATTAACATAGCTTACCTGACTTTTTTCAAATTCAATTAAGTTATCATCATGATTTTTAAGCATAGTTTCCATATTACTTCTTTTTCTACCCAATTCATGTGATTCTTTTTTTAAAGCTATAAGTCCATCACTAAATAAATCTAATTCTTGTAATAAAGAAAAATCATCTAAACTACTTTCTATATCATTTTGTATTAAATTTATTTGTTCTTTTAATCTATTGTTAACAGAAATAATATCATTAGAGTCATAAATAATACGATTAGCCATAAAATCACTCTCCTAGTCTAAGAAAATTATATCAAAAAAAAAGAGCCATTTAAAGACTATTTTTTACGTTTTACCTTTTTTATTTCTTTATTAACTTCTTCAATTTCAGGATTTTTATTTATTTTTATTCCATCTCTAATTCTATTAAGAACTGCTACAACTACAAATGAAAAAAAAGCAAATATTATATGAATATCAAAAAACATATTTAAAATTGCAAATACAATAGTAATAAAAGAAAATATTATAATAGCAATTCTTAGCTTTTCTCTTTTCTTTAAGTTTTCTATATTTTGGTCATTTGTTAAATTATTCTCCATATTAACTCCTACTTCTAAATAAAAGAAAAAAAACGACAAATATCATTACTAGTACTAATAAATATATTATTGCTATTTTATTGAAATTATTTTTCTCTTGTTTGTTTTCTAAATCTTTCTTCTCTACATAATAAGTATTATATTGTGCTAAATATTTATCTATTTCTGTTTTTGTTTCAATTGGTACTACATCACTTTCTGATAAATATTTAAGTATTTCCAAAGCATCTTGGTCATCTATATTTTCTATTCTTCTTGTAGTATTTTTAAGAATATTTTCAAGTACATCTGATGATAGTAATCCCTCATCTATAATTTTTTTAACTTCATCTAATTTATAATTATCCATATAACTACCTCAAGAGTATTATACCATTAAATATTAACATTTTTTAAAAAATATTCAAATATCTTCTTAAAACCTGTTTCTATTATATTAGAAATTTTAGTATTTAATCTTGTAACTTTATTAGAATAGTTTCTATCCTTTACTACATATTCTTCTATATCTATTTCTTTACCTTCCTTAACATCTATTTCAAATTTTTTAATTTGTTCTTCCGTTAAGTTTTTCTTCTCGATTATTTTATAGTCATAAATATTACCACCAAAATAATACATAATTACAAAAACAATTAATAATGAAGCCATTAAAACTTTAGATATTTTTTTAGTCATTATAAACACCTTTAATATATTCTATTAATTCACTTATTACTTCAAGAGTGTTAATAACTTCATCATAAGTATTTTCTTCTCCACCTACTTCTATTAAGAAACAATATTTAGAAAAATCTTGATTATATACCCCATTAACTCCTTTTCCTTGTTTTCTATATATACCCCTACTTAAGCCTTTATAGTTTTTATTTAAGTAGTTTTCAAGAAGAGTTATTACTTCTTCATTTTGCTTATAATTATTATTCTCAAGTCCTAACAAGAACATAACTTTAGCATAACTTTTACCGTTTATTGTAACTGTACTAATACTTTTTTTAACGGAATCCCTATGAATATCAATAAAAAATTTTAGTGATGGATTATCTTTTTTAGCTTTTTCTAAGAATTCTCTACTAACTTTATAAGAACTAGCATAATTCCAGTTATTTGTAGATAATACGTCACTAACAGATTTATTTTCTACAATTGAATAAATATTTTTCTTTCTTAATAATTCTTGTAAATAGTAACTAGCATCAATAACAGAATAGTTAAGGTTTACTTCTTTAGTACTAGCATATTTTTCTTTTTGATGGGTATTATAAATGTAAATAATTGGAGATTTATTTATTTCTTTTATTTCTTTATTTTTTTCTTCACTAAAAATAGGTACAGTATTTTCTTTTTTAGAAGGAATAAGTGTTAAAGGGCTAATTATTTCTGTTTCACTTATAGTTCTAACAAAACTATTAATTATTTTATTTTCAATCTTCATACCATTAGAACTTTCTAAAAGTAAAAGAAGAGTATCATCACTAATATTTATATTTACAGTATTTAAATACTTAATTGTATAAACACACGATAACAAAAATAATATCAACAATAGCACTCCCTTTATTACTTTTCTTTTCATATAATCACCGATATCATTATATGAAAAGAATCTGTTTTATTTTGTCAGATTATGTAAAGAAGAATTAATTGCTTTCGATAATACAATAGATAATTTCTCAATTACAAAATCAATCTCTTTAGGGGTAATCATAATATTACTTATTTTATTATTTATATTTTTTTTATTAGTTAGTTCATGAAGTAAAGTATTAATACTTAAAACTGTTGGAACACCTAATGCAATTACTGGAATAGATAAAGATTTATATGAAATATTTTTCCTATTATTAGATACTCCACTTCCTGGATCGATTCCAGAGTCTGTTATTTGTATTACTTTGCATAAGTTATCTAAAGAAGTTGATGATAAAGCATCTATTACAATAATAAAAGATGGCTTAATTTGTTTAACTACACCTTTTACAATATCAAAACTTTCAATCCCACTTGATGCAAACACACCAGGTGAAATTTTAGAAACAGAGGAATAATTGTTATCTACATCACCTTCTACAAATAAATATCGCGTTGTAATTACTTTATCAACGGTAAGAGGCCCTAATGAGTCAGGTGTAGAATTAGAATTACCAAGGCCTACTACAAGGCAATCTTTCCCTATTAGTTTTTTTGATAATAAAATACTTTTTAGTTCATTTGTTAATATATCAATTAAATTTTGTCTATTTTCAAAATCAGTTACATCATCAAATCTAATAGAAATATATTTCCCAGCACTTTTATTAAGTAATTTAGCATTTTTCTTATTAAGATTAATTCTTTCAATTTTTACATTATTAACAGACTCTTCCTCTTTACTAATATTAGATTTCATATTAAAAATAGAATCATTTACTAAATCAAATCTTATATTTTTCCCACTTAAATTAACTGTATGCATCATATCACCATTATTATTTTCTCTATTTTTCAAAGTTTTATTTGCATTTTATTATTTTTTTTGCTAATATATATGTAGTCAAAAAAGAGAGGTGATACTATGCCAAATATTAAAAGCGCAAAAAAAAGAGTTTTAACAAGTGCTAAAAAAGAAGAAAATAACAATGTAGTTGAAGCAAGAACTAAAACAGCTGTTAAAAAGTTTGTAAAAGAAGTTGAAGCTGGAAATAAAGAAAATGCTAATGAAAAATTAAATATAGCAATTAAAAATATCGATAAAGCTGCACAAAGTGGATTAATTCATAAAAACAAAGCAGCTAGACAAAAATCTAGACTAATGAAAATGAATAACAAAATGGAAGAAACAAAGTAGTTTCTTTTTTTTTATAATAATGATACAATTATATTGGTGATGATATGAGAAAATTCTTATTTGTGCTTTTTTTACTTATCGGAGCACTTGCAATTTATATTAATAGAGAACAAATTATTAAAACAATAATTAATAATGTAATTGAATCTAAAGAAGTTAATTTAGAATATAAAAATAGTTATTACTTAAAATATAATTTTAAATATGTTGACGAACTAGAAAACTTTAAAATTAAAAACAAAGAAGATTTAATAAATCTTTACTATACAGTAATAAATAATGGAAACGAAATATTTGAATTCTATTGTCCTGAAGAATATAAAAACTGTATAAATGACGTAACAGAAATTGCTAATAACCCAAAAGAATTATCAGTTATTAATGGCTTTGTTCATCCATATAATAGTTTTGATACAGTTGAAACAGTTTATAACTCTCTTGGACAAGTAACACTAACTATTAAAAAAACATACAATTACAATGATATAGTTAGATTAAATGAAAAAATTGATGAAATAGTTAAAAATCAAGTTAAAAATGAAAAAAATACAAAAAAAATAATAAAAATAATACATGATTACATAATAGAACATACTAAATATGACAAAGAAAGAAGTGATCACAACATAATTAAATATCAATCAAACACAGCAATAGGAGTATTTTTTGAAGGGTATGGAATTTGTAGTGGTTATGCTGATGCAATGGCATTATTCTTAAATTACTACGATATACCAAATTATAAAGTTGCAAGCGAAAATCATGTTTGGAATGCTGTATACATTGATGGTAAATGGTTACATCTAGATTTAACTTGGGATGATCCAATAATATCAACTGGAGAAGATATACTTGATGATTCATATTTCTTAATCACAACAGAACAGCTTAAAAAATTAGAAGATTCACAACATCATTTTGATGAAACAGTTTATCAAGAATTAGTGAATAAATAAAGAAAGAAAAATGTAGGCTTTCAAGCCTACATTTTTTATTTTCTTTCTAAATTAACTCTTCCTAAATATGTTTTATATATATTTTTTTCTCTATGCCATCTACTATACGTAAAATAGAAACCGCCTTCATCAATCCAATGCTCATTAGTATATCCGCCATAAACAGTAGATACCATTTTTTGATCTATTAGAACAATTGGGTCAGAATATTTGCCAACAAGTTTATCAGACATCCTCAAAACAATTGCCTTTCTTGTTACATCAAGATATGTCATAACCCATCTATCTATATATTGATCATAAGTTACAGATGTAGAAGATGATGGATCATTAGTCAAATAAACTGCTTTTTTAATATCGCTACTCCACAATGGATTCTTATTTGAATCAAAACCTGTAAAATATTCATAAGAGCTAAATTTTTCAAAATTTTCTTTCTTTACTCTTCCAACTTTTAAACCTGTAGAACGATATCCTCCATTTCCAAATATATAAATATAACCATCTTTTCCATCAACAGGAGCAATTGTTGTAAAATCAAATCCGTAATGTGATTTAAAATTAATTTTTTCTTTAACTCCAATACTATCATTAAATTCAGAAAAATATTTAAAAGTCCCATCTTCTTGAGGTATCTTTCCATTAACATCCATATTAACTAGCTTTTTAAGTGTTAATACATCTGGACCATTTCCATCTTTACCTTTTCCCGAAATATGATCAATCCAAGTCAAATCCCAAACCCTAGTAAATGTAGGATTACTAGATAAATTAGCTTTTACCACACCACAATAATTATGTTTTGTTAATAAATATGGTTTATTTAATTCATTTCTTGAAACATAGAATAAATAAATATAATTTCCTACTTGAATTCCCCCAGTAAAAATCTTACTTGCTTCTGAAGTTGGATTAAATAAATGTGGACTATAAAGAGGACTAATAGCAGGACTATTGGCATCAAATCCTTTAGCAGTATAAAATTTAACAATTTTTAATCCATCACTTAAATCAAAATCTCTAGATAATCCAACTACCCCACTTCTCCAATTTCCTGTTAAATCTTCATTAGAGAAAGTATCTCCAAATAGCATATATACTTTTTTCCCCTTACTATCAACTGCTGCTATCTGTTCGCCTAAATCAGTTCCTCCAATATCAAATTTTGTTGTATCATATTGAATATTTTTTCCAATAATAGCACCTTTTAACTCTACTGACTTAACACCATAATTATATTTGATAATATATGTATTACATTTTTCATTAACAGTTGGATTCTTATAACAAATTCTAAAAGTACCTTCTTTATCAAGATTAACTGTTAATTTTTGATTTACAGAATTATATGTATTAATTAATTTATTATTATAATAAACAGTTATTGTATAATTTTCATTTAAAGAATCCATATCTACTGTTTTATTGTTATTATATGTTCCTTCTTTTAAACTAACAGACATAGCACGTTTTTGCTCTTTTTCAACTACTGTTATATTACATATAGCTGTTTTATTATTATGTGTTTTAACAGTTATTTTTGCGCTACCTTTAGATAATGCTTTTATATTACCATCCTTTACAGAAATAATATTAGAATTACTAGACCAAGTAACACTATTATTAGTAACATTTGATGGATTTATCGTATAATTTAATTTAACTTCTTCACCTACATTTAAAGTTATATTAGTCTTATCAAGTGTTATTGTATCAGGTAATATATCTACAACTTTCTTTTTAACAGTAACTTTAACAATAGCAGTTTTATTATTAGAAGAAGTTAATGTAATAATCGTTTCACCAACATTTTTTGTAGAAACTAATCCATTTTGATCAACAACTGCTACATTAGTATTACTACTTTTCCATGATATTTCTTTGTTACTTGCATTATCTGGAGTAATAATACCTGTTAGTTTTTCACTTTCCCCTTCTAAAAGAGTTATAGTTTCTTTGTTTGCTTTAATACCTGTAACATTAACAACTTTATTACGTACTTCTAAAGAAATTGTTGCTGTTACGCCATTATCAGTTTTAGCAGTAATTATTGTAGTTCCTGATTTAAGAGCAATAACTTCTCCTTTATTATTAACACTAGCAACAGAAGAATTACTACTAGTCCATTTTATTAAACCAACTACAGCATCACTTGGCTCATAGCTTAAATATAAATTGATTTTATCTCCAACTTCAATGCTTTTTTTAGAACTATTAATTTTTAAAGTTTTAATTAATTTTATACTACTAGCTACATTATCATTTTTTATTTTATCATTATTCGTTATATTATTTGTTTTATCATTGTTAGTATTTTCTTCAATAGTCTTAATATCAATTACATGTACTAAAACATTAGCTTCTTTGTTATTAGATGATTTAACAGTAATAGTAGCATTTCCAACTTTCTTTGCAACGATAACTCCATCAACAACATCCACAATAGAACTATCACTACTAACCCATGTAACATTTTTATCATTAGCGTTTTCTGGAGTAACACTAACAGAAAGGCTAATATTTCCACCTACTAACATAGTAACTTCTTCCTTATCCAAAGTTACTTTATTTACTAAAACTGTTTTTTCAAACACCTTAACTTTCATAGTTGCAGTTTTGTTATTTCCAGCACTCAATATTATTTCAGCTTCACCAACATTATTTGCAATTAGTTTTCCATCAATTACTTTACAAACATCTTCATTTGTAGAAATAAATGATACTTTTTTATTAGTAGCATTTTCTGGAAGAATTTCATAATTCAAATCACTACTATCTCCTTTAGCAATTTCTAATAATTCATTTTTAAAATTAACACTTGAAACTGCAATTGAAGTATCTTTATCTTCAACAGTTATCAAATACTTGATATTTTCTCCATTTCTTTTAAATGTAATTGTAACTTCACCTGCTTTCTTAGCAAGTATTTCACCATTATTATTGACTTCAACAATAGAATTATCACTACTTTCCCAAGAATAGTCATCGTCAATTGAATGATTTCCATCAAGTTTTAAAGAATCTCCTTCTACAATTGTAATTTTTTCACCATTTAATGAATCATTAACATTATTAACAATAATATACAAAAGTGAAAAAAGAATCAAAAGTATTCCAATAATAACACACACTTTTTTATAATTAAATCTTTTCTCTTCCATATTTTCTACCCTTCCCCAAATAATTGTATACTATTAAAATAATAACATAAAAATAGGACTATTTCTAGTCCAATTGATTTATTAGATTTAATTTACACTTTGTGTTTGACAGGTAACAACTCATATTATTAATTATTACCATCTTCCTTATTTTTCTTTTTACCTTCTATCTTGCTATCTTTAATATTAGAAACTGTATCTAATATATCATTCTTAAAGAATTTGTAAGTACAATTTAGTGCTATATAAACAGGAAGAGAAACCATAATTCCCACTATTCCAAAAAGTGTTCCACCAGCTACCACTGCAAAAATTGTCCACATAGCATTTATATTGTTTGTTCTTCCATAAACTCGCGGTGAAATAATATAACCATCAATATTAGGGAAAATCAAACAAATTACTAAAGTTGCAATAAAAAGTGGTACTGATACAACACTTGCAAGAATTACTGCAATAATATTAGTTATTAGTCCACCAAAGTATGGGATAACAGTTGTTATTGAAGCAAGAAGCCCTAACAATAACCAGTTTGGATGTCCAATAATTCTAAACAATAAAGTATATTCGACAAACTGAATACCAATGAAAATAGCAAGTCCATTTAAGTATTGCCCTAGTTCTCTATCTAAAACTTTTACATACTCATAAGTTCTAATTCTTTTCTTATTTCGAAGTAATAGTGATTTTACTTCTGCTCTTATTTTTTCCATATCTGCCAAAAAATAAATAGAAAGAATAACAATTATTATCGCACTAGACATAAAGTCCATTGCTCTTCCAACTAAATTAACAGTACCATCAGATACATATCTTCCAGCTGACTCAATAATATTATTCATCATATTGTTAATAGTAGTTTGAAAATCTCCTAAATTAATTTCAAATTTACTTGATAAATCAGTCATAACTTCTCCAATTGATTGAGAAAGCAAGACTAGCTGATCATATACAAGTGGCACTGTAATTATTATCAAAAAGAAAATAATAAACAAAACAGACGCTGAAACAATCGTTACTGAAAGTGAATTGCTCAATCCCTTTTTCCTTAGTTTTCTTACAATTGGATAAAAAGCATACGCAACTGCAAAAGAAACAATAAATGGAATTATAATAGCAATTATCTTAGCTATAATCGAACCCCAAACATTAAATGTTATAATACCAAGATAAATAATCAAACAAAATATTAATATATTCAATAACTTAAAATTCATTTTATCTTTAAACATAAAATCCTCCTATTTCTCTAAAATAATTGTAACAGGTCCATCATTTAATAAGGATACTTTCATCTCTGCACCAAATACTCCTGTTTCAACATTTATACTTTTCCTTAGTTTTTCATTAAACAAATCATATAGTTTAACAGCTGAAGCACCATTTAATGCCTTAACATAACTAGGTCTATTTCCTTTAGTAGCATCACCATATAATGTAAACTGTGAAATTGAAAGAATACTTCCATTTATTTCTAAAACATTTTTATTCATTACTCCATTCTCGTCATCGAAGATACGAAGTCCCAACACTTTTTTCACCATATAATCGATATTTTCTTCGGTATCAGTCTGAGTAAACGAAACTAGAAGCATAAGTCCACTGCCAATTTCTCCTACTATTTTATCTTCAACTGTAACACTAGCATTTGTTACTCTTTGTACAACTATTTTCATCTCATTGCCCTTTCTACAGTTTCAACATATGATAAAGAATTAATATCTCTAATGAAATTATTAAGTCTTTCTAAACTGTTGACCCATAAGTCAACTTCATATGTTACAAAATCTGTTCTACTAAGTGTTCTAATATTATCTATTGAAATATTACTTGTATTTGCTTTCTGCATAATTTCAAGCATTGCTTTATCAGTTTTTTTACAAGTTATTAATATAGAAGATAGATATTTAGACTTAGGACTTTCTCCCCAATTAACATTTATCATCCTATCTTCCATTCTTTCAATATTTGGGCAAGTAATTCTATGAACCGTAATTCCATTATTTTTACTTATATATCCAACTATTTCATCTCCTGGAAGTGGATTACAACAATTAGCTATATTCACTTTTATTTTATCTATTCCGTCAACAATAATATCAGTATCTTTATCTTTAGATTTAGGAAGTGCAACAGGTTTAAGTACAACTTCTTCTTGTTTATATATTAAACTAATTATATATGGAGCACTAAATTTATTATTCCCAATTGTCAAATATATTTCATCTAAATCAGAACATTTTGTATCATCCAGTAAAGTTTCAATATTTTCATCAGTAAAGAACTCTTGAAATGGTATTCTTTTCTTTCTTAATTCTTTTTCTAATGCTTCCTTTCCTCTTTCTATATATATTTCTTTTTCTGACTTTGAAAAGTAATTACGTATTTTATTTCGTGCTTGAGTTGTTTTTGCAATTGTTAACCACTCTTTTGATGGTGATGAATTTCTATTTGTAATTATTTTTACAATGTCATTATTCTTAAGCACATAATCCAAAGATGCTATATTATTATTGACAATTGCACCAACCATTGTATCACCAACCGCTGTATGTATTTTATATGCAAAGTCAATTGGAGTAGATCCTTTAGGAAGTTCAAATATATCTCCTTTAGGAGTAAATACATAAATATTATCATTTAAAATTTCATCTTTAACACTATTTACGAACTCTTCACTACTCATTTTTTCTACATCAAGTTCCATAATTGATTTAAAAAACTGTAATTTTGCTTCTGTAGAATTCTGTGTTTTTTCATTAAGATTCTTTTTCTCTTTATAAGCCCAATGAGCTGCTACTCCATTTTCTGCTATTTCATCCATTGCATGTGTTCTAATTTGCACTTCAAATATTTGTCCATCTACACCAAATATTGTTGTATGTAATGATTGATAACCATTTACTTTAGGCATTGCAATATAGTCTTTAAATCTCTTAGGCATTGGTTTAAATTTTGAATGAATTAGTCCAAGTGCTGTATAACACTCCTGCTCTGTATCAACCAAAATTCTAAGTGCTAATAAGTCATATAACTCACTAAACTTCTTTCCTTTTTCCATTTTCTTATAGATACTATAAATACTTTTACTACGCCCTTTAATATCAAATTTTATATTATGTTCAAGCAAGATATCACTTACTTCATTAATCATTTCATTAACAGCATTGTCACGTTCTAGTTTAGTAGTATTAAGTTTTTCTGCAATATCATAAAAAACATCTGGTTTTAAATATCTAAGGGATAAATCTTCAAGTTCACTTTTAATTTTATGAATACCTAAGTGATGAGCTATAGGAGCAAGTATTTCTAGTACTTCTTTAGCTTTAACTTTTTGTCTATCCTTAGGAAGAGCCCATAAAGTTCTCATATTGTGAAGTCTATCTGCAAGTTTGATAATTATTACACGAACATCTTCACTCATTCCTACTATTATTTTTTTATAATACTCAACAAGAGCTTCATTTTCTGTTGAAAAATGCATCTTACTAATTTTAGATACCCCATCAACAAGTTTAGCAATATCATTACCAAACTCTTCTTCAAGTTCTGTTTTTGTTACATCACAGTCTTCTATCACATCATGTAAAAGTCCTGCACAAATAGTATCAGTATCAGCATAAACTGTTGTAAGAATAATGGCAGTACATAAAGGATGATAGATATATGCTTCTCCACTTCTTCTAAATTGTCCTTGATGTTTTAAACTAGCATATGAATAAGCTTTTCTAATTTTTTGTAAGTTTTCTGTATTAGGAATATATACTTTGGCTTTATTTATTAAATCTTCAATTGTATAATTGGTATAATCTTTAGTCATTTTTACTCCTACAATAGTTCTAATTCATTATTAATAATGTTTTCATCATTCTTATAATTATTAGTCTTTTTAGATAAAAAATTAATTAAGTCTTGATTATCAAGATTTAATATATCATCTACCATTGTAGATAAATCAAGTCCTGTTATATTTTCCCATTTCTCTTTTAATAAATAATTCCAAATATCTTCTTTTTTCACATACCTTACATTTAGCCTTTCAAGTTCTCTTATTTTGCAATTTAAAGCAGGCATAAGTCTCTTATACAATTCTATTTTACTATTTATTCCAAAATCTTTCTCCATATTTACACCCACTTTTTAATATATATTTATTATATCACTTTTATTTTATAATTCATTATATTTCTTAATATAATTTTCTTTTAAGTGTGTAATCGATGCACAAGACATAATACATATTACTGCATTATGATGTTTTAATAAAGAATCTATTTCATTATCACTTATCATTTCAGCATTATTTAATAAGTCAAAAATAACTTTTGATGTAACATTTCCATAGTCTATGCTTTTTTCTCTATTACACTCTATTTCTGTTAAATATACTTTATCTGCTATATTTAATGAATCAGCGAATTCTTTATAAAAGTCTCTTGTTCTAGAATAAGTATTAGGTTTAAAAACAGCAATCAATTCTTTATCAGGATATTTTTGTCTAGCTGCTTCAAGTGTTACTTTTATTTCAGTTGGATGATGAGCATAATCATCAATTACAACATTATCTTTAACATTTTCTATTGCAAAACGTCTTTTAGCATTTTTAAAATCACTAAGCAGTTCATTTATTTTTTCATAAGTAACACCTTCTAAATTACATATAGTAATTGCAGCAAGTGCATTTAAAACCATATGTTTGCCAAAAAGTGGTAAATGGAAATGCCCTTTAAATTCATTATAAACATAACAATCAAATTCTGAGCCAAATTCATTTAATATAACATTTTTTGCAATCACATCATTGTCATCATTAAATCCATAATAAATTGTTTTAGGATTTATATTTAACATTCTAATATTCTTATTATCCCCACATGCTACTACAACGTTTTTAGTTTTATTAGCAAATTCTTGGAATGTATTTCTTATATCTTCTATATCTTTGTATATTTCAGTATGTTCAAGCTCTATATTAGTAATAACTGTATAAGATGGATGATATGCTAAAAAGTGTCTATTAAATTCATCACTTTCAATTACAAATATTTTGTTATTTTTATCTGCAAATCCAGTTCCATCACCAATAAAATAATTAACTTTATATACTTTATCAAGTATATGACTAATCATAGTAGAAGTTGTAGTTTTTCCATGAGTACCTGAAACACAAACAGTATCAAACATTTCTGTGATTTGACCAAGTATTTCATTATATTTTTTTATTGTAAGTCCATTGTTTCTTGCTCTTACTATTTCTTTATGATCACTTTTTAAAGCTACAGAATGAGTAACAATCAAATCCTTATCAAGTGGGTGATTACTATCATAATATATTTTAATATTTCGCTTATCAAGTCCTTCTTGTGTAAATTTATAATCACGTGCATCATCATAGCCAATTACTTCATTTCCAAGATCATAAAGTATATTAGCAAGAGTTGCCATACCAGCTCCTTTAATTCCTAAACAATAGTATTTCATATTTAGTCACCTCTTTACTATTTATTATACATTATTTTTATTTGTAACAATACAATAATATGAAATAAGTTGACACAAAATTAAACAACTATTAAAATAAAATTGTACACTTAGGAGGATTCATGAAAGAAGAAAACAAATATATTCCAGTAGCAAAACTAGCTATAGCGATGCTATTATTTTATTTTTCAAGTCTAATTATTTTAGTACCTGTTTTAATTTTTAATATAGATTTAGAAACTTGTAGCAATTTTACTAACAATGCTTTAAGATTATTTTCAAATTCTTTTTTAGCTCTAATGTTATTCTTATTATTTAAAAATGACATTATTAAAGATTTTAATAGTTTTAAAAAGAATATAAGAGAAATAAGCGATGTTGTAATAAAGTATTGGCTATTAGGTTTCTTTTTAATGATTATATCTAATCTTATAATAGGATTCTTCTCTCCGGTAAGTAAAGCAACCAATGAAGAAGCAGTAAGATCTATTATTTATTCAACCCCAGTAATGGCATTTTTTATTACATGTATTCTAGCACCATTTACAGAAGAGATTATTTTTAGAAAATCAATTAAAGATGCTATTAGTAGAAAATGGTTCTTTATTTTAATATCTGGTTTTGTTTTTGGAGCACTTCATGTAATTGGAGAAATAGAGTCATTATATGGGCTATTATACATTATTCCATATTCTTCTTTAGGTCTTGCGTTTGCAACAATCTATTATGAAACAGATAATATTTTTGCAAATATTTTAGCACATTTAATTCACAATACTTTATCATTTATATTAATTATTTCTGTTGGAGGAGCAATTGTTTAATATGGAAGAAACAAGAAGTGAAAAAAATTTAGAATTACAAGAGGAATTAGATAAAGATGAAAGAAGAGAAAAAAGTAAAAAAGTATTTAAGGTTTTATTTTGGATTTTTCTTCCTCTTTTTATATTTTTCTCTTTATCATATATTCTTTTAAGATTTGTTGGAAATATGGGTATAACTATAAGAGAATATCCAGTTTATAATTCTTCTCTTCCAGAAGATTTTAATGGTATTAAAATAATACAATTTAGTGATATTCACTATAATGAGCATTCTTCTTTCGATAAGATTAAAAGTTTAGTTAAGTTAATTAATAAAGCAAATCCAGATATTGTTATTTTTACAGGTGATTTAATAGATGATAATTATTCTTTATCAAATGATGTTAAAGAAAGCTTTATGGAAGAATTCAAAAATATTAATGCTACTATAAATAAATATGCTATTAAAGGTGAAGATGATAGTACTGATTTTAAAGATATTTTTGATAATTCAGGTTTTGAGATATTAGAAAATAAAAAAGAAGTTATATATATTGGAAAATCACAAATAAGTCTTTTTGCACTAGATGAAAACTATTCAAAAAGTAATATTGAAAGTGATAATAATTTTAAATTAGTAATAACACATAAACCTGATAATGCAACAAGTATTATAAGTGATTATAATCCTGAATTAATACTAGCAGGTCACTCTCACAATGGTCAAATTGTTCTACCATTAATTGGTGGTATTATAAAAAAAGAAGGGGCAAAAAAATATTATTCTCCATATTATAAAATTAATGATACAGAACTATATATATCGGGTGGAATAGGAAATTCTGATTATGAATTTAGACTATTTAATCATCCAAGTATTAATTTTTATCGTTTAAGAATAAACAAATAGATATTTGATTCATAAAATATTACAGGAGGTATTTTATGAATAATTTTCATGGGCCAAGAAATAGTTTTGGAGGTCCACTAGTTCCATTTGTTTTAGGTGGAGTTGTAGGAAGTTTATGGGCTAATAATAGTAATAATAGAAATAATTTCTATCCATATCCAGTATATCCATATGGACTACCTTATTATTACCCTTACCCATATTATCAAAGATATTATTAAAAAAAGCTGATATCAAATGATATCAGTTTCTTTTTAACTTTATATACACTTATAACACGAAATTCAAGATTTAAATAACGCGACAACAAGCACCGCAGCGCTCACTACTCAGCCTACAGTACAGAGTCGTCGCATTCAGAAACGCCATTTTTAAAGACATTACATATCCAAAAACTCGAGCGCTCTTGTGCATATACCCAACCATCATTACCTGCATATGCTTTAAATGTTTCATCTCTATCTTTACACATATAATATGTGGTTGAATTATATGTTTTTTCAGTGCAATTACTTACTCCAAATGCACTATCAAGAGTTGCTTTATTTGCTAGGTAACTATCTCCCCCGTCTCCTCCAATTAAATAGTATTCTTGATTATTTAATTTGAATCCTACTGAACTAGTTACATTCTTTCCATTTACTTGGTATCTTAGATAGTTTAAATGCCCCTCTGCTTCCATTGCTTCTTCTGCTGTATCATAAAAATCAATACCTGTTGCAGAGTACCCTGATTTAAATTCAGAACATGATTCATAGCCTTCATCATATTGTGTTTCCATATATAAATTACATGTAAAGTTTCCACTTGTTTTATAGTGTGTTATAGAAATATTACCAGTTGTATCTAAGTCTACATCAAACTCTTCACATGAACAGTGGTATCCTGTGAAACCAGAATATAAGGCATCTCCTCCAGTTCCTGATACTGCACTACAATTACTTGCTCCAAAGGCTTCATCTAATATCGCTTTATTCTCTTCATAAGTATTATCTCCACCTACATAGTAAGTGTTATTGTTGTATACAAATCCTACTTCAGGAAGTATTCCTTGACTTGTTATATTATTTCTTAAGAATGTGTTATATCCTGATGATGTTTGAGCACTTCCAGCATCAGGTAGTGAATAGTCACTTCCGTTAATTGAATATCCTATTCCCCAAGAAGATAATCCTTCACTCTGTATTGTTTCTGCTGTTAATGTTAATGTGTATGTTGCGCCGTCATAACCTGTATTTGTTGAAGTGCAAACTAAATCTCCAGTTCCAGCTTCTGTTGAGCACTCCACACTTCCCTCGTATTCTGGATTAAACGTTACACTTTTTATTGGACTACTTGTTGTTTCATTTGGTGCTAACTCTTCATTATAATAATAGCAGTTCCCACTTTTTGTCCACTCATCTGTATGATCAGCATTTATTATTGCTATATCAATATTATTTGTTGTATCGTGATTAGCTAACTCTGTTGTTCCATCTGCTGCTAGCCAAGAGTCAGTTAGACACACTCTTACATGAGCTCCTATATCTCCTTCATTTTTTACTGTTATTGTCTTTGGTGTTTCATCACCTGGCTTCCAGTTAGAGGGACTTGTAAACTCTTCATGTGCTACTGTTTTATAACTAGATGTATTAAACTGGTTATCAAAAGTTGAAGTACTTCTGTAGTATGCAAGAGTTCCTCCCACTCCTAGAAGTATAATTCCTAAAATTAATAGTAAATTCTTCTTATTCTTCATTATTACACTCCTTTATTCTACTTATAATTTTATAGTATTTAACTTTTTGTGTCAATTTATTCATTAAAAAAGAACTATTT
>JAFUTR010000012.1 GCA_017477845.1 Bacilli bacterium | reverse complement strand
TTTGTAATTTGATATAGTTGTCATTTATATTTCCTCCTTCATGTGGACAATATATCAGAGCATATTATAACACGTGATGTTTGAAAGATTAAGTGGAACATTAATAAATTTAGTGTCCAACTTAACTTTTCAATTAACATATTGAAAAAATAGATGATTTATCTCTTGATTTTATTAAAAATGAAGATATAATAGGTGTCGTTGCAGGAGCATCTACCCCAAAATACTTTATAGATGAAGTAATTTCACGGATAAAAAAGATGACTCTTGACGTATAATTATAAAGTGTTATACTTTAGGTGAGGTGTCTTATGAAGAATTTGGATCTAAAAGAGTCAAATTTGAAAGAAAAGATTTTCCGCTATGGAACATATAAAATTTGCAGAGGTGACGAGTCATATTCTTATTTTCAAACTGAATTTAAGGATATTGAAAGAGATTCTGATGGGAATTACTATGTAGTAAAAAAAGAAGAAAGTCATTTTAAAGGGATTTTCGAAGATATTAAAAAATTTTTATTGTCATATCAAGATGTTTATTTTGTTCCAAAATCTTCTGAAGCAAGAATGTATTTTGTTCAAGAATATGGTAAAAAAGGATATTCAGAAGATATTTATGGAAATATTATATTTCCAAGCGGTGAATCTATTCTTAAAAAATAGCAAGTTTAAAAAAACTTGCTTTTTTTTATGTTTTATGCTATAATAGCGGCAATATTTGAAAGAGGGGAATTGGTAAAATGAGTAAAATGTATTTAGAAGAAGAAAAAAGATATGTTGTTGAAAATGAAAATATCTATGATTATCTTACTAATGATGACTTATATTTAAATGTTAATAATAAACATAAATATAGTAAGGCTGATAAATTAAGAAAAATGATTTGTATTTATGAATGTAATGAAAATGACTACTATAAAGTTGTTGAAATGAATAAAATATATTCAACTTGTGAACAATATAATATAGCTATTGGAAGATTTATTCTAAAAAGTAAAGATATAGTAGAATATCAAGAAATTGCAAAAAAACTAATTGATATATCTGATTATTATGGAACTAATTTACGTGATGGTATGCTTGATAAGGCTAAAGAATATTTTAATAATAAAAAATATTTTGATTCTTTATCTTTTGCAAGAGACATTATAAATGCTTATGTAAATTATAATGATTCATGTTTTACAGAAGCTTTCATTAATGATATTAATATTAAACAGGAAGAATTTGATTTTTCAGTAGAAGCTGTTAAAAGATTAGATAAAGATTTATATAATTCATATTTGGAAGTTAGTGAAAGAAATAAAAATAATCGAATAGAACAAACTATAGAAAAATGTCAAAATTTAAGAGAAGGAGTTAAAACTGGATACTTAAATAACGAGAAGTTTGATGAATTGTTATTTTTAAAGAATTTACCATTTTTTACACGTAGTACTATGAAAGAAATATATAAAGATATGAATATAGTTGTTCCTACAACTTTTGGGCAAACTTATAATAGGCTTTTTGAAACTGTAGTTAAAGAAGATTCTAAAGATGTTATGAAAAAACTAATAGATTATAGAATATCTAATAATTCTTTAGAACCAATAAACTATGATTATATTTATAAAAGTAGATTTATAAAAAATGGAAGAGAATTAGAAAAAGAAGATAAAGATGCAGTATTTTTATATATAGAAACTTTAGGATTACCTCCAGTTGAAAGAGTATTTAATGTAGTTAAAGATAAATATTTAACTGATGAATTAGATATAATAAAAGCAGGTAATAAACAACTTGTAAAAACAATAAAAGTTAAAAATAGATAATGAATTATTGTTTGACTATAATTAGATTTATTTGTATACTTTATTTGATTGAAAATATAATAATTGAAGGAAGTGTTAATTATGAGTAAGAAAATAAATAGTCAAGAATTTAATGATGAAGTATTAGATAGTGATGAAATAGTTTTAGTAGACTTTTATGCAGATTGGTGTGGGCCATGTAGAATGCTTGCTCCTATAATGGATGAGATATCAGAGCAACATAAAGTTTTTAAAGTTAATGTTGATGAAGAAGAAGAACTAGCATATAAATATGGCATTATGAGTATTCCTTGCGTTATTTCTTTTAAAGATAAAAAGGAATATAAAAGATTTGTTGGTTTAGCTTCAAAAGATACTATTTTAGAATTATTAAAATAAGGAACTAGAAATAGTTCTTTTTTAATGAATAAATTGACACAAATTGTTAAATACTATAAAATTATAAGTAGAATAAGGAAGTGTTGATGTGAAGAATAAGAAAAATTTATTATTAATTGTAGGAATTATACTTCTAGGAGTTGGAGGGACACTCGCATATTTCACAAGTACTGGAGTTTTTAATAATATTTTTAGTACAGGGACTTATAGTACTAGATTTCATGAAGAATTTACTAGTCCTTCTAACTGGATGCCAGGAGATGAGACACCAAAGACAATTACTGTAACAAATGATGGAGATATAAATGCTTATGTTAGAGTATGTATAGAACATTCTTGGCTTGCAGCTGATGGAACAACAGAGTTACCTAATCACGATACAACAAATAATATTGATATAGCAATAGTAAACTCTGATAACACTGATGAGTGGGTATTTGATTATTATGATTATTGTTATTATTATAAAGAAGAATTAGCACCAAATGAGACAACAAGTAGTCCAATTAAAAGTGTAACTTATAATCCAAATTATACTGGAAGTGTGGAGTGCTCAACAGAAACTGGAACAGGAGATTTGGTTTGCACTTCAACAAATACAGGGTATGACGGCGCAACATACACATTAACACTAACAGCAGAAACAATTCAAAGTGAAGGATTATCTACTTGGGGATTTGGATACTCAATAGATGGAAGTGATTACTCTTTACCTGATGCTGGAAGTGCTCAAGATTCATCTGGATACAACACATTTTTAAGAAGAAACTTAACAAGTCAAGGAATACTTTCTGAAGTAGGATTCGTATACAACAATAACACTTACTATGTAGGTGGAGATAATACTTATGAAGAGAATAAAGCAATTTTAGATGAAGCATTTGGAGAAAGTAATTGTAGTACATCTTCAAATCCAGGTACTGAAGCTTTGATTATTGAAGGATACAGCTGTTCATGTGATGAGTTTGACGTTGATTTAAGTGTAGAAGGTGGTATATTAATAGCACATTATAAGACAATGAGTAGTTTTACATGTAGGATAGATAATTCTGGTGTTGGAGAATGTAATAGGTATGGTGGCTACTCTGCTTTAGGAGGAAGTGATCCTGTTTTATATGATACAGCAATTGAGGCAATGGAGGCAGAAGGGCACTTAATTGGAGGAGACGGGGGAGATAGTTACCTAGCAAATAAAGCAACTCTTGATAGTGCTTTTGGAGCAAGTAATTGTACAGAAACAAATTTTCCCAGTTATACACGATATACATGTATAAATGAGGGATTTAAGGCAACTGCCTGTGATGATGGAGGAGTGGAGGTAGCTGAACCATGGAATGAAGATGCTAATGCTGCATGGTGTTGTACAGTACCGCCACTATCACGTGATTTTTCATATTGCAGATATAAAGGAAATACGATATAAAAAAGATGATAAAAGATATTCATTAAATAATTGAATATCTTTTTAATTTTGTTATAATTAGTATAGGTGATAAAAATGGAATTAGTAGAATTAACTCCTAAAGAGTTTGATAAATTTGCTTGGAAGCATCCACAAGGGTCTTTTTATCAAATATCTAATTGGGGAGATTTAAAAAAGAAAAATGGATGGAAGTCTCACTTTTTAGGTTTGAAAGATGGCAAAAATCTTGTTGCAGCTTCTTTAATCCTTTCTAAAAAAACTCCTATAAAGAAAGATATGTTTTATGCTCCACGTGGATTTTTAATTGATTATAATAATTATGACTTATTAAAAGAATTCACTGATAAAGTAAAAGAATATGCTAAAAAACATGGCGCTATATTTGTTAAAATTGACCCTTATATTCCTTATCAAGAACGTGATATAAATGGAGATATAGTTGAAGGCGGATATAACAATAAAGATGCATTTAGCTATCTTACAAAACTAGGATATAAGCATTTTGGATTTAATATAATGCAAGATACTCTACAACCTAGGTGGATGTTTGTAACCGATACCAAGGATACTACAGTTGATGAATTAATGAAGAAAATGGATCCAAAGACTAGACAAATACTTCACAGAAATGAAAGACTTGGAATATATACAAGAGAAATTGGCTATGATGAGATACCAAAATTTAAAGAAATAATGGAACATACTGGAGAAAGAAGAGAATTCATTGATAGACCACTTTCATATTACCAAGAAATGTATGAAGCAATGAAAGATAAAATAAAAATCGTCTTAGCAGAACTTAACATAAAAGAATTGATTACTAAAATAGACAAAGAAATTTCCGACTTGAAGAAAGATTACGATGAGCGTAAATATAAACATGATAATAAAATTATCAACATGAATGAGAATAAATATAATAGTAAGCAAGAAAGCGTGTTAAGAGATATAGAAAAGCTTGAAAAAGATTTATCTCATTATAAAGATTTAAATAAAGATGGAGATGTATTAACTCTTGGTGGTATTTTATTCTTATTAAGTGGAAATGAAGTATTGTCGCTTGTTGGTGGCTCATTTGATAAATATATGGAGTTTAAAAGCGCTTATACAGTTCATTTTGCTGGTGTTAAGTATGCAATAGAAAACAACTATGATAGATATAACTTCTATGGTATTGTTGGAGATTTTGATCCTAAAAATGAACTTGCTGGTCTTTATACTTTCAAGAAAAGCTATTCTGGATATGTCGTTGAACTAATTGGAGAATTTGATTTAGTTATTAATAAAACTTTTTATAAAATATATAAAGCATCTTTTGGACTTTATCATGGTGCTAAAAATTTAAAAGCAAAAATACATAAAAAATAGGAAAGATAAATACTTTCCTTTTTTCTTTATTTTGATATAATTATTAATGTAAAAGAGGTTATTATGAAAATATGTTTTGTACTTGAAGGTGGTGCCTTAAGAGGATTATATACTGCTGGGGTTTTAGATTATTTATATGAAAAGAAAGTTAACATAGACTCAATTATCGGAGTTAGTGCAGGGGCATTATTTGGAGTTAATTACTTCTCTAACCAGCCTGGACGAGTTATCAGATATAATAGAAAGTACTTCAAAGATAAAAGATATATGAGTTTACTATCACTTATTTTTACTGGAAATCTTGTAAATAAAAATTTCGCTTATTATAAAATTACAAAAGAACTTGATCCATTTGACCAAGATACATTTGTAAAAAGTAATAAAGATTTTTATGCAGTTTTAACTAATGTAGAAACGGGTGAAGCTGAATATAAAAAAATTGAAAAACCAATAGATGATATGGAATACTTGCGTGCTACTAGTGCTATGCCTTTAGTTACTAAAATAGTAAAAATAGATAATAAAAAGTATTTGGATGGTGCAGTTAGCGATAGTATTCCTGTACTTAAAGCTTTATCTTTAGAATATGATAGAGTAGTTGTAGTATTAACGCAGCCTTTAGGATATAGAAAAAAAGAATTAACTGAAAAAGAAATTAATAAAATAACAAAAAAATATAAAAAATATCCTAAATTTATTGATGCTTCTATAAATAGACCAAAAATGTATAATGATACACTTAATGAAATAGATAAATTATCTAAAAGTAAAAAAATATTTGTTATAAGGCCTAGTAAAAATATAGAAATAAATCCATTAAAGAAGACTATTGAAGACATAAACTTTGTTTATAACTTAGGACTTAGCGATGCCAAGAGCATGTATACTGATTTAAAAAAGTATTTAAAATAATCAAATTATGATATAATTAAATGGTAACTTATTTAAAAGGAATGATAAAAATGAGTAAATGTAATGATCCATTGTTCTATAAAATAATAAGACCTATTGCAAAAGGATTGTTTATAGTACTTTATAGACCTAAAATAATAGGTAAAGAAAATATTCCTAAAGATGGGAAAATAATACTAGCTGGTAATCACAAACATAATTTTGATGCTGGAATGCTTCTTTCTTCTACTAAAAGATGTGTTCACTTCTTAGCTAAAATAGAATTATTTAAAGGTAAATTTGGATGGTTTTTTAAAGCTATGGGATTAATTCCAGTTGATAGAAAAGCACATGATGGTAAAGCTTTGAAAAGTGCTATGGAGTACTTGGAAAACGATAAAGTAATTGGAATATTTCCTGAAGGTACTCATAATAAAAGTAATGATCCAATACTACCATTTAAAATTGGTTCAGTTAAAATGAGTTATGATGCTAAATGTAAAATTGTTCCTTTTGTAATAAAAGGGGAATATAGAATATTTCATAAAGGACCTAGAATAATATTTTTTAAGCCTTTTGAAGTAAAAAATAGTAATTTAGATATAGCTAATGAAAAATTTATGAAACTTATTAGTGATAAATTAACTGATAGTGAGGTATAATTATGAATTTATTAAATTTTCTTAATTTTAAAAAAAAGAGTAAAACTCCTTGGAATGAATATTATAAAAGTGAAAAAATTAAATTTGAAGTACCTGAAGGTTCTATTTATAATCTTATAAATAAACAAGTAAGTGAACGTGATGGGATGTATGCATATTCTTATTATGGTCATAATGTTACTTATAAAGATTTTATGAGGCAAATTGATAGTGCAGCTCGTGCTTTTAGATGTCAAGGTATTAGAAAAGGGGATGTAGTAACAATATGTATGCCTAATACTCCTGAAGCTGTAATATCTTTTTATGCTTTGAATAAAATAGGTGCTATTGCTAGTATGATACATCCATTATCTAGTGAACAAGAAATTAAAAATTATTTAATTAATACTAATAGTGTTATGATGGTAATGATAGATTTATGCTATGAAAAAGTAGCTGGAGTTATAAAAGAGACTGACGTATATAAAACAATAATAGTTTCTGCAGGAAGTTCTATGTCAATGCATATGAAGCTTGGGTATATATTTACTAAAAGTTATAAAATTAAAAAACCTTATTTTAGAGGAGAATACTTACATTGGAAAGATTTTATAGCTAAGGGTAATAATTATCATGGAAGAGTAGAATCAGAAACTGATAAGGATACTCCAGCAGTTATATTACATAGTGGTGGATCTACTGGTATTCCTAAAGGAATAGTACTTTCCAATGGTAATTTTAATGCCTTAGCTGAGCAAGTAAAAATAATTTTTACTAAACTTGAACCAAATGATAAGATTTTAGCTATTATGCCAGTTTTTCATGGGTTTGGGTTAGGTGTTTCAATTCATGCAGTACTTCATATAGGTGCGAGTGTTGATTTAATTCCACAGTTTGATGCAAGACATTTTGATAAGTTAATTAAGAAAAGTAATCCTAGTGTTATAGTTGGAGTTCCAACACTTTTTGAAGCACTTTTAAATACTAATAATAAGAAACTTGATTTGTCTTCTTTAAAATATGTAGTAAGTGGAGGAGATTGTTTAACTGAATCTTTAGGACAAAGATTAAATGATTTCTTATTAGAACATAAGTGTAGTGTGCAAGTAATGCAAGGATATGGACTATCTGAAGCAGTTGCTGCTACTGCTCTTGCTTATGGAAATCATAATATATTAGGAAGTATTGGGATACCTCTACCTGGTAATAACTTTAAAATAGTTAGACCTAATACTCAAGAAGAATTAGAACGTGGTGAAGTAGGTGAAATATGTATAAGTGGACCTACTGTTATGATGGGGTACTTCAATAACGAAAAAGAAACTAATGATGCTTTACAAATACATAAAGATAAAAATATTTGGATCCATACAGGAGATATGGGATATATTAGAGAAGATGGGATAATATTTTATCAATCAAGACTAAAAAGAATGATAGTATCATCAGGATATAATGTATATCCACAGCAAATTGAAAACGTTATAGAGTCTCATGAAGCTGTTATGAAGTGTACTGTAATAGGAATTCCTCATAAATATAAAGTACAAGTTGCTAAAGCTATTATTGTGCTTAAAAATGGATATAGTGATTCATCTAGTACTAAGAAAAGTATTAAAGAATTATGTGAGAAAAGTCTTGCTAGATATTCTCTTCCTTATGAATATGAATTTAGAAAATCTCTTCCTAAAACTTTAATAGGAAAAGTTGATTTTAGAAAACTTAGTGAAGAAGAGGAGAATAAGAATAATGGTGAAAACTAAAGAAGATAAGAAAAAATTACCTGAACGTGGATATAAGTTTTTTAGAGCAGTTTTAGGGCCAATATTTAGGTTTTGGTACAATCCTAAAGTATATGGAAGCGAGAATATTCCAAAAGATGGATCTATATTAATTACTGCTAATCATAAACATGTAATGGATCAGTGTTCTATAATAGTATCTACTAAAAGAGTAATACATTATATGGCTAAGAAAGAGTATTTTGAGGGGAAAACGGCATGGTTTTTTAGAATGGCTGGATGTATTTCTGTTGATAGAAGTATACATGATGAGAATGCTAAAGGACAAGCACTTGATGTATTAAATTCAGGTGGTGCAATTGGGCTATTTCCAGAAGGCACAAGAAATAAAACAGATAAGTTTCTTCTTCCATTTAAATTTGGAGCTGTTTCAATGGCACAAAAGACAGACAGTTATTTAGTTCCTGTTGGAATTAGTGGTGATTATAAATTTAGAAGTAAAAACTTAAGATTTTATATAGGTAAACCTTTTAAAGTTTCAAATATGACTCTTGAAAAAGCTAATGAAAAGTTAGCTAAAGAAATTGGTAAACTTATGAAAATGGGTGAAAATGAACAAAAAAAATAAAGCGTTGAGCTTTATTTTTTTATAGGAATTTGTTTTGTGTTGGTTGCTGAGGTTGAGGTTGAGACTGTTCTTTTTGAGTTTGTGGTTGATTCATATTATTAGCATTTAATTGCTTTTGTATTTGTTGTCCTAGTTGATTAGGAATATTGTTTTGTACCATTGACTGTTGCACATTTGATTGCTCTTGTATTTGTGGTTGTGCTTGGAGTTGAGGTTGAGCTTGTTGTTTTGGTTGTTGTACTTGATTGTTCATTTGTTTTACAACTTCTGTCATTTTTTCACCTTGAGATAGTGTTTCGTTAACTACCGGCCCATTTGATAAAGGCATTATAGCTTCCATACCAACCCCTTTAATATTCACTTCTTTAGCACTTTCTTTAACTTGCCCAACGTTGCTATTAGCACCTAATTGGTTATTAATATTCATAAGTCCTTTTTCACTTTGAGATCTGTCAATTTCTTCCTTTGGTGCTTCATGAATTACGTTTTTCCTCATTTGGCTTGCAGCAAGTTCTTCGGCTTCTTGCTTAATAATGTCATAATCTATATCTTCAGTTTCAACTTCAACTTTTGTACTAAATGCATAATTTGTAGTAAATAGAAGTAGTACTAAAAATACTTCTCCAGCTACTGTAACGTTATAAATCTTATTGGCAACATTTTTTGTAGAAGATACACTTACAAAATTAAAACCACCACTACCATAATATCCATCATAATCATAAACATTTGGAAGAGTTTCTTCCATGTGCTCTTTGATTGAAATCCATGCAGCTAAAACAATATTTAAAACTATTGCCCCATAGGCAATTTTCTTAATAATAATTGAAATACTATTATTAGGCTTAATAACGAACAATAAGCTTATTAGAGTAAGACATCCATTTGCTTTATTCATAAAATCCATTATCTCATATAATATTTTCCCAAATCCTTCAGAAACATTAAAGTTGAAAGCAAATACTAGAATTATTGACATAAAAATATATGCTGCCATATATATTGGGATAATCCTTAAGAAATAATTATCATCATTTCTTTCTAAGCAGTAACAACATATTGCAACTGATATAATTGGTAAAAATGATTCTGCTAAGACGAATGCAATTTTTTCAGAAAATTCTTTTATTTCACCACTTATATTCGTCATTACAATTGGAATAATAACTCCCACCATTGCAACAAGTAAAAAGACGGAAATAACTTTCATTAAATTTTTCATATTCAAAACTCCTTTATTCTATACTATATTAATTTAACATATTTACGAAAAATTTACAATAAAGATTAGAATATGATATAATAATTTTCGTGGTGGTTTACATGAAAATTAAATATGATTTAATACATAAGGATAAGAATAGTGAAGCTCGTTTAGGAGTGATTCATACAAATTATGGTAGCTATGAAACTCCAATGTTTATGCCTGTCGGAACTCAAGCAACTGTTAAAACATTGTCTCCTGAAGAGTTAAAAGATGTTAAGGCTGGAATAATTTTATCTAATACATATCATTTATGGCTAAGGCCTGGTGAGGATGTTATAGATAAAGCAGGTGGACTTCATAAGTTTATGAATTGGGATGGACCAATATTAACTGATTCTGGAGGATTTCAAGTTTTTTCTTTAGCAAAACCTAAAGATATAACTGAAGAAGGAGTTAAGTTTAAGAATCAATATAATGGAGATAATCTTTTGTTAACGCCTGAAAAATCAATTGAAATTCAAAATAAATTAGATAGTGATATTGCTATGTCGTTTGATGAGTGTGTAGGTTTTCCTCATACAAGAGAGTATGTAGAAAAAAGTGTTGAAAGGACGTTGAGATGGGCAAAAAGAGGGAAAGATGTTTTTAATAATCCAAGACAATCTTTATTTGGAATTGTACAAGGAGCAGAGTATGAAGATCTTAGAAAGCATTGTGTTGAAGAACTAGTTAAAATGGATTTTGATGGTTATTCTATTGGTGGCACTGCTGTTGGAGAACCTAAAGATATTCAATATTTACAAGTTGAATATTCGACTAAATATTTGCCTAAAGATAAAGTTAGATATTTAATGGGAGTAGGAGATCCTATTGATATTATTGAAAATGTTATTCGTGGAGTGGATATTTTTGACTGTGTTAGTCCAACTCGTCTTGCTAGACATGGACATGCATTAACAAAATTTGGAAAAATAAATTTAAAAAACGCTAAATATAAAATGGATTTTACTCCAATTGATGAAAGCTGTGATTGTTATTCTTGTAAACATTATACAAAAGCTTATATAAAACATTTATTAAATGCAGAAGAAACTTTTGGAGCAAGACTTCTTTCAATACATAATATTAGATATTTAATTCATTTGACTGAAGAGTTAAGAGAGGCAATAAAAGAAGATAGAACTCTTGAATTTAGAGAAGAGTTTATTAAGAATTATTATGGTGAACATCATGAATAAGTATTATCCTAAAGGAGTATGTTCTAGTTTAATCGAATATGAAATTAATTCTGATGATACTATTAAAACTATTAAAGTTACAAATGGCTGTAATGGTAATTTAAAAGGAATAGCAAAACTATGTGAAGGAAGAAGTGTAAGTGAGGTAATAAGCCTTTTAGATGGAATAAAATGTGGTAATAAAGATACTTCTTGTCCAGATCAGATTGCCAAAGCTTTATATGAATATAAAAATAAAAAAAATGGGGATGTTGTATGAAAAAATTAAATGAAAATATTATTGCTAAATTAGTAGTATCAGTTATTGCTATAATAATTATGGGAGTAATAATAGTCTTTGTATTTAATTACTATGATGATATTGCTAAAAAATGGAACAATAATAATCAAGAAGAAAATAGTGGCGACAACAATGATCATAAAAATGAATCTCAAACTAATATTTTTGATAATATTTCATTAGAAAAATATGACTTAAATAGAAAGAGTATTGTTATAAATGATAAAGTTTTAATTCTATCTATTGTTGAAACTGATGCAGGAAAACTTATTCAAGTTGATGATACAATTATTACTGATCTGCAATTAAATGATACTCTTTATTATGCAGTACTTCCAAGTTCACTTTTAATAGAAGTAGAGAAAGAGGAAGAATCAGAAGCTTACTTAGTATTAAAAGATACTCAAGTTATTGATTTGTCTCTTTTAGTTAAAGATAAAATAGAAAATAAATCATTCAGATATTATATAAGTGATTCTAGTTTTACTTCAAATAAAAAAATAGAACTTAAAGATAGTTTTATATATATGACTTATAGACTTGATAATTATTATTTTAATGAAGATGAAAATGAAGTATTTGAGTACTATTTTAAACTTCCATATTTAGAAGATGGTAATATTGGGGAAATTGAGATAGTGAAGAGTTATACAATTAAAGATTATAAAAGAAAATAAAAGTTTTAGCTTTTATTTTTCTTTTTGTTTATTCCAGTTATACTTCCAAAAATGGATATTAATAGTACTATAATATAGAATAATAATTTATATAATGTTATTTTCTTTTTCAGTAATAATCTAATAATTATAAATATTAAATCTATTATTAATCCAATTTTAATTCCTTCTAGGTATCCTTTATTATTTATTTTTTTACCATTTATAAAACAAACAATAAAAATAATTAGAAGAATACTAAATGTATTTATAAAATCTTTTGTATTTTCTTTTATTAAGTTAAAATATGATAAATTACTTGTAATAAAAGATACTAATATAATAACTCCAAATATTGTTAAAATCATTTTTAAGTATTTCATATATTCACCCAATTAATTATATGTATTGAATAATTAAATATTAAAATAATCATTATATATTAGGTGATTATTTTGATATTTAAACTTTTTTTATTAATATTAATATTTTTATTTATTAAAATTTTTATAGTTAGATTTGATTTCCATGATTATTTTACTATTAGTATTACGCTTTTAATAATATTTTTTGGATATCTTTATATTGTAAGTAATCACGTATTTTTAATATTATTAATATTTATTTCTAGTGTATCTTTAATTATTTATTCATTTTTTTATCATGATAGTAGTGAATCTTCTTTGATAATAGTAGATGGCGTTATTAATTTTAAAAATATGTATAAGAATAAATATTCAATTACAACATTATTGAATGATTTAAAAAGTACTGGTGTTAGTTTTTTAAATAAAAATAATTGTGGTGTTTTGAAAGATGGGAAATTAGTTTTATATTATAGAAGGAATACTTTTATTAAATATCCAATTTTTATAATTTTTGATGGAAAGATAGATTATGATGGATTAAATTTAATTAAGAAAAAAGATAAGTGGCTTGATAATATTTTGAAAAAGGAAAAAGTTGATTGTCAAAATGTTTTTTTAGCTTTTTATTATAAAAGAAATCTTTATCTTATAAAAAAAGAAACCTATTTGTAAGTTTCTTTTTTAAGCTCTTCAATATTTTTTTGCATGATAGTGAAGTAGTCGCTTCCATTATTCCTTTCTTCTGTAGTGATGCTATCAAGCCTTTTTAGTTTTATTTCTGTTAAGTTTTTATTGTTTTCTAAAAGTAATTTTACTGTTTCATTATCTTCAATATTTTCAAGAGTATATATATATTTTATTGAACTTAAGTTGATCATTTCAGTGACTTCTTGAATTGTTTTTTCAAGTGCTGTATTATCATCATCAAGTGATATTACGTTAAAACCGTATTTTTTTAGAAAGTTAAGTGATTTTGTGGCTGTTACAATAGTTTTACTTGTTGCATTTTCAGCAGTTAGTTTCATTTCTGCATCTAACATAGAAAGTTTAAGTTTTAAATCTTCATAATTTTTATCAATTTCTTTAATTAAATAGTTATTATTTATATATTCAGTTAAACCATTTTTAATGTTTAATGATACCATTAAAAGGTTGCTTGGATTTAGCCATAATTCGTCAATATAGTCAGGCATCATTCCAAGACTCCCGTCAATTATTAATAGACTATTGTTTTTGTTTAATAGATTTACTGCTATATCTTTATCTCTTCCGTAACTTACATAAATAAATAAGTCTTCATTACTATAGTTTTTTAGAGATTTCTCATTTAATTCATAATCATATGTGTTTGTTCCATCTGGATAAATTGATTTAACAAGAGAGTGCTCTCCATATAATGTTTTAATTATAAATGCAAGTGGATAACTAGTAGTAATAATGCTTATGTTTTCCATATTATCGACTTTAAAAAAATCACATCCAGTAAATAGTAATAATGTAAATATTGGTATTAATAATAATTTAATTCTTTTCATTCTTTTTCTCCTTTATTGGTACAGGGTCATACCCATAATTTTTGTTAAATGGATTACATTTTAATACTCTTTTCACAGTTAAATAGCTTCCTTTAATATTTCCATATTCATTTATTGCTTCAATGGCATAATTAGAACATGTCGGATTAAATCTACACATAGAGTGACTAGATAGAGGAGTATTTTGATATAATCTTATAAGTTTTACTAAAACTTTCATATTATCACAACCATTTTTATTTTACTATTAAATGATTATTTTATCAATATTAGAAAAAAGATATTTAATAAAATAGTAATATTTGATATAATTTTTATGGTGATATTAATGGATGAATTATTTAAAAAGTTAGATATTAATCCCCAAAATTTGAAGTTTTATGAAACAGCTTTTCAACATTCTTCTTATGTAAATGAAAATCATATGAAGAGTGATTATGAAAGATTAGAATTTTTAGGGGATGCAGTTTTAGAACTTGTAATGAGTGATTATCTTTATAAAAATGTTAATTTAAAAGAAGGAGATTTAACTAAACTTCGTGCAAGTTATGTTTGTGAAAATGCTTTGTATGAGTATTCCATGGATCTTGAGTTAAGCAAGTTTATTAAAGTAGGTCATGGAGAAGAAATAGATGGTGGAAGGTTCAAAAAAGTTATTATGGCTGATATTTTTGAAGCATTGATGGGTGCTATTTATTTGGACTTAGGGTTTGATATTGTAAAAAGAGTTTTACTTAATATTATTGTACCTTATGTAGAAAATCCAAAAATTGTCTTCTTTAGTGATTATAAGAGCGCCTTACAAGAATTTGTTCAAACAGAGCAAAGAAGTCTTTCTTATGAAGTAATAGATGAGCAAGGACCAAGTCATAATAAAAGTTTCACTGTAAATGTTAAAATTGATGATATCGTTTATGGAGTTGGAACTGCTGGTAGTAAGAAGGAAGCAGAGCAAGAAGCTGCACATGATGCTTTAGGTAAACTTGCTGTTAAGTAAATGATGAGCAATTTAACTGTAAATATTGAATGCTGCTGATAGTAAGTTGTTCCAAATGAATATGAAGTTAAAGATAGTTTTTAACAAAAGTATAAAAAATGTTATACTTGAATATTAGAAGTTGAATGTTGCCAAAATAATAGCTTACACCTATCTTATTGTTAAGTTAGGTGTTTCTTTCTTTTTGGAAATTTAATTAAGGAATAAATGTTTTATAAAATAAAACTTTGAAAAGATATAAAAATTCAGTGAAATTGTGTATTTTCAGTTATATGTTTTAATTTGTACCAGTTTATATATTTTGTTAATTATTTCTATTTTCTTATTTTCTGATATGAAAAATCACTTTTCTAGAGATTTTTTTTATTGATAATTGAATAATTTGAAAAACTTTGTTATAATTAGGAACGTATTTTCCTAATTAAGAAAGGAGATTAATTTTGAGTAAAATAAAAATATTTAGTTTAGGTGGACTAAACGAAAATGGTAAAAACATGTATGTAGTTGATGTAGATAGTAACATATTTATCTTTGATGCAGGACTTAAGTTTGCTACTGATAAAATGTTAGGAGTTGACTACATATTACCTGATTATAGTTACATAAAAAAGAATAAAAATAAAGTAAAGGGAATATTTTTAACTCACGGGCATGATAGTAATATGGGAGCAATGGCTGATATCTTATTTGATATGCCAAATTTACCTGTTTATGCTACTAAATTTACGATGGAAATATTAAAAGAAGATTTGCAAGAAAGTGGAGTAGTTGCAACTAACTTAAAAGAAATTAGGCCACACTCTAAGATAGATTTTGGTGACTTATGTATATTTCCAATAAGTGTTACACATTCTATACCTGATTCTGTGTGTTATGTTTTATATACTCCTGATGGTGCTATTGTCTATACAGGAGACTTTGTATTTGATTCAACTATGATGGGAAACTATAAAACAGATATAGGTAAACTTGCGTATGTTGGAAAACAAGGAGTATTATGCCTTCTCGCTGAATCTATTTATGCTGAAAAAGAAGGGCACACAAGTCCTAATAACAGAGTAACAGGTTTTATCCGTGATGTTCTTGCTAAAAATGAAAATAGAATAATATGTACAATTATGACTGCTCATATCTATAGAGTTCAAGAGATATTTAATGAAGTATCTAAGACCAAAAGAAAAGTGGTAATAATGGGAAAGAATCTTCAAAATATTATCAATAAATCAATAGATATGGGGTATATCACTTTTGATAAATCTAGAATTGGAGATTTACAAAACGTTAATGACAAAAATGTAGTTATTTTAATATCTGATGGGAAAGAAAAACCTTTTATGAATCTTGAAAGAATTATAAAGGGATTTGATAAATATATTAAACTTAAGGATACTGATACTATATTTATAACTGAACCTACATATGAAGGGATTGAAAAAAGAACTGCTTTAATAATGGATGAAATTGCTAAAAAAGATGTTAATGCAATATGCTTAGATGCTAAGAAACATTTACTTCATCACTCATCGCGTGAAGATTTGATGCTTATGATTAACTTGATGAATCCTAAATATTATTTCCCAGTTAAAGGAGAATATCGTCATCAAGTTAAAAATGCTGAAATAGCTGAACGCCTTGGTATAGACAAAGAAAATATCATTCTTAAACAAAATGGAGACGTAGCAACATTTGTAAATGGAAAACTTACAGATGATATAGAACATATTCCAGTTGATGAAATATTAATAGATGGAAAAAGTCAAGGAGATATAGGTGAACTTGTATTAAAAGATCGTGAAATGCTTGGCGAAAGTGGAATAGTAATAGTCAGCTGTACACTTAATAAGCAAACTAAAGAAGTATTAGCAGGACCTGAAATACTTACAAGAGGATTTGTTTATGTTAAAGAAAGTGGAGATTTAATTAGAGAAACTGAAGCTATATGCTTAGAGGTTATAAAAAATAATGTTGAGCTTGAGAGTAAAAAAGTTGATTACACTAAAATAAAAAATGATATACGTGATTCATTAGGAAAATACTTTTATAAAGAAACTGAGTGTAAACCAATGATTATTACTGTAATTCAAGAAGTATAAGGTGATCTATGGGAAACATAGATGATGAAATTAGATATTATTCTAAACAAATAGCTGAAGAGCGAGAAAATCTTATGTTTTTTATTGATGATAAATTAACTATAAGAGTTATATTACATCCAATATATACTATAGGTAAAAAGGTAAAACTTAATAGACTTGATAAAATAGAAGAAGGGTTTTACTCTGTTTTATCTAAAAGAAGAACTATAAATGATAGTAGAGAAATACTTGATTATATAGAAAATCATCCAATTGTAAAAAGATAAGAAAAAATATTAAAAAAACTTGCATTTAAATAAAAAATATTATATTCTTTTTAGTGAGGGTAAAAGATATGAAGAAAAGAAGTATTTACAATTTACCAAAAACTAGAGCAAGAGGTAAATATTCTCATTTTTTCAAATTCTTTAATATTTCTTTATTAATAAGTTAGAAGGCATTTCATTTTGAAATTCCTTCTTTTTTTGTAAAGAAATCCCTTAAGAATAGGAGGAGTTTTTATGAAAAACAAAAAGATGGCATATGATATTAATGAGATGCCACCTATGAAAGAAGCTATCATCTTAGCATTTCAACATTTATTTGCGATGTTTGGTGCAACAATATTAGTTCCAATACTTGTAAATAGTGCTGCAGGTAGTGAAGTATTAAGTATTCCTGTTGCACTTGTAACATCTGGTATTGGTACACTTATTTATATTTTTTGTACTAAAGGGAAGTCACCAGTATATTTGGGAAGTTCGTTTGCTTTTATTGTACCTATTGCTGCGGCTTTCTCAAAAAAAGGACTTGCTGGAGCAATGACTGGTATTATGGCTGTTGGACTTGTCTATGTAATTGTTGCAATAATAATTCACTTTGTTGGGAAAAAGTGGCTTGATAAGTTACTTCCACCTGTGGTTATTGGACCGATGATTATGATTATTGGTTTAGGCCTTGCTCCAAGTGCTATTTCACAAATTGGACTTAATGAAGGAGTAGCATTTGACTGGAAGGTATTGGTAGTTGCTCTAATATCATTTTTAACAACAGCAATTGTTATGACAAAAGCAAAAGGTTTTTTTAAAATCATTCCATTTTTAGTGGGAATCATTACTGGATATATCTTTGCATGTATGCTTGGAATGATTGATTTTACAAGTGTTATGGATGCTGATTTCTTTAGTATTCCAAACTTTAAAATTGTATTTAAAGATTACAACTTAAACTTTGGTGCATTTGTTACTATTGTTCCAATTGCTATTGTCACACTTTGTGAACACATTGGAGATCACACTTCACTTAGTAACATAATTGGAAGAGATTTAATACATGATCCTGGACTTGATAGAACACTTTTAGGAGATGGTATAGCCACATTTGTAGCAGGAGCATTAGGTGGGCCAGCTAATACAACATATGGTGAAAATACTAGTGTTGTTGGTATGACTAAAGTTGCATCAGTTAAAGTTATTGGCCTTGCTGCAGTATTTGCTATTATAATCGGCTTTTTAGGTAAATTTACAGCACTTATTTCAACAATACCTAATGCAGTACTTGGTGGAGTTTCACTTCTTCTTTATGGTTTTATTGCTGTAAATGGACTTAAGGTATTGATTAAAAATCAAGTTAATTTTGAAGATTCTAAAAATGTTATAGTAGCTTCTTCTATGTTAGTATTAGGCCTTGGTGGAGCAGTTATAGCAATTACAAATGGAGACTTTTCATTAACAATTTCTGGAATGAGTCTATCGGCAGTAGTAGGAATTATATTAAATATGTTCTTATCTAGTACTGATGAGGATGTTGCAGTATTAGTTGAAGATGACTCACAATATGTAAGAAAACTAAAAAATGATATTAAAAGCGAGTTAACAGTTGAATTAAAACAAGATATAATTAAAACTATAAAAGAAGAAATGAATAAAAATAATAATTTTAAACGTAAGGAGAAAAGATGAATGTAGTAGAATTAAAACATCCATTGATTGAACATAAATTATCAATTTTAAGAGATGAAAAAACAGGTACAAAAGAGTTTAGAGAGTTGATAAGTGAAATTGCAATGTTTTTGTGTTATGAAGCGATGAGTAATGTTAAACTTAATAAAACAGTAATAAACACACCTATTGAAAAGATGGTAATAGGTAGACTAAATGAGGATAAGTATGCCTTTGTTCCAATATTAAGAGCAGGTATGGGAATGCTTGATGGGGTAATTAGGGTAGTACCTAATGCTAAAATAGGACATATAGGAATGTATCGAGATGAAGAAACATTTGAACCTATCAACTATTTCTTTAAAGTTCCAAAGGATATAGATAGAAAAGAAGTATTTTTACTTGATCCAATGCTTGCTACTGGAGGAAGTGCAATAGATGCAATTGCTTTATTAAAAGAAAAAGGTGTTAAGAAAATAAGTTTTTTATGTATAATTGCATCACCTGAAGGAATTGAAAAAGTTTTAGAAAAATATAAAGATGTTAAAATATATTGTGCTCATATTGATAGGGAATTAAATAAGAATAAATATATTTGTCCAGGGCTTGGTGATGCTGGAGATAGAATATTTGGAACTAAATAAAACTCTTTTCTTTTGCATTTTTTGAATTTTTGTGGTACAACTAATATATAATAAAGAGGAGTGTAAAAATATGAATGAAGATAATGAAAAATTAAACGATCAATTAAAGCCAGTAGAAAATCCAACAATACCAGTAGAAAATCTAATTGATAGTGCTGCTAGTAATGAAGTTAAAGAAGAACCAATTGTTCAAGAAGTAGAAACTTTGCATGATGTAAATGTATCTGATAATTCTCCACTTGTTAGTGAAGTTGTTTTACCAGATTCAGTTAATTCTAATAATCCTGCTATTTCACCGCTTCCATCTGATACTTTTCAGGCAGTTGATGTAAATAGTAAGAAAGAAGTACCTAATGAAGAACCAGTTGCAGTAGAACCTGTTAAAACAGATGATGTTGTTGATACTAAAGAGCAAAATGAAAAACCTCAGACAAAGGCTAATATTGTTATAATAGCAGCTTTAGTAGTATTATTATTTGTTGCAGCTTTTGTGTTTATTCTTCCTAATATTAATGGTAAAAAGTCTAATAGTGAAAATAAAGATAGTGGAAAAGAAGCAGTAGTTGATGATTCGCAAAATGCTAATACTTCTAATGTTAAAATCAATGATTTTAATGGTGTTTATGAGTATAACAATGCAGTTGTAACTTTATTTGCTATTAGTGAAGAAGATGTTTATGTTAGTGTTAATACGGATAGTTATTATTATTCTAATTATTTGAATTTTGGAAATGGGAAAATAAAGAGTAGTGATTTAAATATAGAATTAACTAGTAATGATGCAATTGAAATTAAGTCTAGTGATGAAGGTATTCTAAGTGGAACATATAAAAAGACTGGTGATTATGCAGCTGCTGATTATTTTAAAGATAATTTTGGTGATGCTTCTAAATATTTAAATTCAAAATATAATGGACAATATGAGTTAAATGATTATGTAATGTATATTATGCAATTAGATGAGAAAACTACAAGAGTTCTTATTCAAAAAAAGAAAGGAATAGGCCTTTCATATTCTAATTTAGAATACGAAATAGTTAGTGATAATAAATTGCATGAAAAATTATTTGATGATGAATATGAAATTACTTTAAGTGGTGACACTGCTAAATTTGTTACTGTAAAAGGTGATAAGGAATATGATGGTACTTATAAAAAAGTAAAAAGTTTAACTCAGGAAGATATAATAAAGAATTTTCAGTAATATATAATGAGTAGTTTATTAAGTATGATAAACTACTTTTTTAATTTGAAATATTTTACATTGCTGAATAGATTAAATATTAAAAGATTAAAATCTTTTTCTTTTTTAATTGAAAAAAATGAATAAATACATTATAGTATACTTAAATTATGAGGAAAGGTTTTTAGTATGAAAAAAATAGATAAAAAGGATTTGAAAAAATTGAATAATACTAAAAATACTAGTAATTTGGTAAAGAAGGAAAGTAAAAAGAAAAATAGTGCTAGTAAGAAAAATAAAACTAGACAGGTAAATAACATTAAAAATATATCAAAAGAAGCTACAACTTTTGAAAAAAATAATAAAATTAAATCTAATAAAAAGCATGCTACAAAAAGGAATAATAAGTTTAAATTAATTAAAAAAATTATAATTTCTATTATAGTAGTTTTATTATTAGTTATTTCTTTATTAGTAATTTATCCTAAGTTTAAAAAAGATAACGAAAAGAAAAAATTATCTTATGAAGTTGAGAATACTATTAATTTGTTAGATAAAGAATTTGATATTCTTAGTATAAAGCAAGACTTTAATGATGATATTACTACAGGAGAATTAAACGTTTTAGAGAAAAATATTGAAGACTATTTACTTAAAATTGCTTCTTTAAAAAATAAAGTTAATGAAGTTGTAAACGATAAAAATATTAAAGAAATACTTTTAGTTAATGATTCTTTATTTGATGAGAGAATTATAAGGCTTGATAGTAGTTTAGAAACTATTAATGGAATTAAAGAAGAATATAATAATATAATTAATAATGAGGTATCATCTATTAGTTCTAATGAGGATATTAATTTAGAATACTTAAAGTATGTATCTTTTATAAATGAAAAAGTTAATGTTGATATTTTAGATCCTATATATAATTCAATACCTCTTTTAAAAAATATTCTAATATTTTTAAAAGATAATTCTTTATATTATGATATTGATGAGAGTATAATTACTTTTAATAAAAGAAATGTTTTAGAAAAATATGATTTATTAGTTAAAGAGTTGGATACTAAGTTAATATCAAATCTTCAATCAAGATTGGTTGAAGATAAAACTGGACCTATTATTATTGCTAGTAGTATAAGTGTATATGAAGGTACTAATTTAAATGTAAAAGATCATGTAAAATGTTTTGATGAAGTTGATGATTTAGTAAGTTGTACTGTTACAGGAGAGTATAATACAAATAAAGTAGGAGAGTATTCTCTTTTAATATCAAGTACTGATAAATCAGGTAATAAAAGCACTAAGTCAATAAAAGTTTCTGTTATTAAGAAAGTTATTTCTCCAACAGTTAATAGTAGTAAACCTTATTATATCGAAGTCATTAGAAATCAAAATGTAGTTGTTGTATATGGAAAAGATGAAAATGGAAATTATTCTAAAATAGTTAAAGTATTTATTTGCTCTGTAGGAAAAAATAATTATACTCCTGTTGGAACATTTAAAACATCGAAAGGTTATGCTTGGGGATCTCTATATGGGGGAGTGTATGGGCAGTATTCTACTAGAATAACAGGGCATATATTATTTCATTCTGTTCCATATTATACAAGAAATAAAGGTAATTTAGAGTGGCAAGAATATAATAAACTTGGTACTAGTGCTTCAGCTGGATGTGTTAGAATGACTGTAAGAGATGTTAAATGGATTTATGATAATGTTTCAGCTGGTACTACAGTTAAAATATATGATGGGGCTTTACCAAATGGAGTAGTTAAACCAACTTTAAAAAGAATTCCAGCAGATAGTCCTAATAGAGGATGGGATCCAACTGATCCAGATCCATCTAATCCATGGAATAAATAGAGGTGTATTATGTATAAAAAAACAATAATTAACATATTAAGTTTTCTTTATAGTTCCTTTTTAATTATTGGAACTAGTTTTTTTGTTTCACATGAGTCAAAACTTATATTAGATAATATTTTCTTATCAATTCTTATATTTGTTTTCTTGTTTTTACTCTTTAAACATATTATTTCATTTGTTTTTAAATATTTAGATAATATTGATTCTAAGAAAAACAAAAAAGATATAAAGGTATTTAAGAAATACAAAGATGTTTTTGAACGTCATCCTTTTATTGTCAGCTTTATCACAATATTAGTTTTTTGGTTACCTTATATTATTGCATATTATCCAGCAATATTGTCTCCAGATCCTAGTTTTCAAATTAGACAGTATTTTGGTATTCCTAATAAGTACTCAACATATTCTGTTATGATTGATCCTAATGTTACTATTACAAATCATCATCCAGTTTTACATACTCTTTTACTTGGTACTTGCTTAAAAATTGGAAATAGTATTGGAAACGATAATTTTGGATTATTTATTTATAGTATCATTCAAATAACTGTTTTATTAAGTACACTTTCATATACTATTTATTATATGAAAAAAATGAAATCTTCATTTAATTTTAGATTTATTATACTTTTAATTTACTCACTTGTTCCAATGTTTCCAATGTATGCGATGTCATCTGTTAAAGATGTTTTATATTCTTCATTTATAATTCTTTATACGATAGAGATTTATAATATCTTAAAAAGTAAAGATAAAATAAATATTATAAGAGTAATATATGTATTTATTATTTCTTTATTAATAATACTGTTTAGAAATAATGGTTTTTATATTTTAATACTTAGTTTTCCTTTTCTATTAATTAATAAAATCAATAGAAAGAAAGTACTAATTCTTTTATTACTTATTGTAAGCTTTAACTTTAGTTATAATAAAGTGATTCTTCCATATTTTAAGATTACTCCAACAAGTATAAGAGAAGCATTATCAATTCCATTTCAACAGAGTGCAAGGTATGTTAAGTATAACAAAGTAAGTAAAGAGGAATATAAAGTATATGATAAACTGTTAGATATGAGAACACTTGCTGCAAGATATGATCCAGAACTAAGTGATCCAGTTAAAAATAAGTTTAATAGAAATTATACAAGTGAAGATTTAAAAGAATATTTCAAAGTATGGCTTAGAGATTTTTTTAAGGATCCTAAAACATATATAGATGCAACAGTAAATAATACTTATGGTTATTTTTATCCAGTTCCTATTAAATGGTATGTATATCATAAATATGATACTAGAATAGTAAATAATGGATTTAATTATCATTATAATTCTTTAAAGCCATTACGAGGGATTCTTTATAGTTATGCTAAATATTTTGTTTATATTCCAGTTTTAGGATTAATTTCCAATATTGGATTTAATACATGGGTTTTATTGTTTATGATAGGTTATTTGTTATATAGAAAAAAATATTCTAGTTTAATTGTCTTATCTCCTCACTGTGCAACACTTTTAGTGTGTATTGCTTCTCCTGCTAATGCTTATTTCAGATATTCAATGCCTTATATATTTAGTATGGGAGTACTTATTTCTTTGTTTATCAAGGAAATTAAAAATAGAGCTTAGGCTCTATTTTAGTTTGTATTTAATTATTTTATTAATTTTAGGTGATGCTAAAGGATAAGCATTCGTACTATTTTCAAATAGAATATATAAGTAATCATCTTTATAGAATATTCCTTCAGTCATTGGTGGAAATGAAAGGGATTTTTCTTTTTTTAGATTATATAAAGGTATTTTTTTATTATTTATTTCATAATAAGAATGATTTTCTTTGAATGGATTTTTATATATATTGATTTTTGAATTAATTAGATAAGTAAATGATGAACTTAATATGATTTTATTATCTTTTGTAAAAGTCATGCCTTGTACCATTTTAGGAAGTAAGATAGCAATTTCAGGATTATTAAAATCAAGTCTATTTATGTTGTATCCAAAAAGGAGTGGTTTATCTTCTTTAACATTATAAAATGGTTTTAAAAAAAAGTCCCCAATCCATAAAAAACCATCTTTATATGTAACAAAGTCCCCTCTATTTGGAAGAGAATCATTTCTTAATGCCTTGATATGTTTATCTTTACTATTCATTATTTCTTCTAAAGAGTAGGTCATTACTTCATAATCACTTGTTATAAAGACATATTCATCATTTGCAGCAACCCCTCCAACATGTTTAAAAGATTCTTTTCCATCACTTTCTAAGAGTATATATTCTTTTAATACTTTTTTTGATTTAAAATCTGTTACAAATAACATACTTGGTTTTTTGTTTTTGTTATATGACGTTTGTAAAACTATATTATATTTTTCTTGATAAAAAAGTCCCTGGGGAACATAATCATTAGTGTTGCCTTGTACATCTAAAACTTCTATATATTTATCTTTATTTGCTATATAGAAAATATTTATTCGTAAATAATTAAATAAAAATAAAAAAAGTAGTAAAAGAAGAATTAAAATTATTATTATTATACTTATTTTTATATTCTTTTTGATTTCTTCCATTTTACCACCATCTTTACATATTGATTGTATCATATTAATTAAATTATTTAAAATTATAAATGACTTTGATATAATGTTTACATATGATATAGTAAAATAGGTGTGTTTATGAAGAAGTTTTTTAATGATTATATGAATGATTTGATTAAATTAGAAAGGTGGCAAATTGTAGGAATAATATCTCTTGTTGTTGTTATTTCTGGAGTTTTTGGGTGGATTTATGAGTTCATTTTTTATTTTATAAATAGCGGATTTAAGACTTTTTATTATAGAGGAGCTAATTTTCTTCCTTGGATTAATATTTATGCAACTGGAGCGATAATGATTTATATCTTAACTCGTAAATTTAAAAAAAAGCCTTTGTTAGTTTTTTTTATATCTGCTATTTCTACTGGCGTTTTGGAGTATTTTGCAGGTGCAATGATGTATAAATTTGGAAATGGATTAAGATGTTGGGATTATAATACTGAAATATTAAATTTTTTAAATATAGATGGTTATGTTTGTTTAAGAAGTGTTACTTTTTTTGGATTATCTGCTTTATTTCTTATGTATTTAATTATTCCATTTTGTATTTATTTATCTAAAAAGATTCCTAAAAAACCATTCTTGATTATAAGTGTTTCATTATGTATAATTTTTTTGTTTGATGAATTTTATAATCTTATTTTTGCAAGAGTTTTACATCTACCAAGGGCAAGAGATGTTTATGAAAAAATAGGTTATAAATATATGGATTATTATAAATATAAATAGTTGAGGGTTTTATGAGTAATTTGTTTGATTATATAACTAAATATGGAAATTTTAGTTTTGAAGATAAAAAGTTTAATGATATAGATAATCTAGTTTTTTGTTCTATTTCTTATGCTAACTTTTCTAAAAAATGTAAAACAAATGAGGTTTATTCTATTAGTGAGATTGGGAAAGAGTATTTAGCACATAATAAATATGAGGATGTAAAAAAACTTGGTATTCCTCAAGATGAAGCATATAGAGTTTTAACTAGAATTATTGATGAGAAAAGATATAAAGATTTGAAGTTAAGAAATTATACTTATAAAATTAGTGATAATATGCAGTTTTGTGCTTTTATTATTGAAGTAACAAAAAAATTAAATTATTTGTGCTTTGAAGGTACTGATGAAGTTTTATCTGGATGGATTGAAGATGGGATGTTATCTTACACTTTTCCGGTGCCATCTCAAATAGAAGCGGTTAAATATGTTAATAAGCATGTTAAGTTATTTGGGCCAAAATATATAGTTGGAGGGCACTCAAAGGGTGGAAACTTGGCTCTTGTTTCTTCAATGTATATGAGAAAATATAAAAGTGGAAAAGTAATTAAGGTATATAGTAATGATGGACCTGGTCTTAGAGATAATGAGTATTATTCTAATGAATATCTTAATATTAAAAGTAAGTATATTCATATAGTTCCTTTTTGCTCTGTTGTTGGAATGATGCTTAAATCAGATAAAGAAGTTGTTGTTAAATCATCTAAAAAAAATATAATTGGGCATGCCTTAACAACATGGGGAGTTGTTGATGACAAACTTGATTTAGGAGAATTATCTGTAAAAAGTATAAGATTAAGAAAAAGTTTAGAAATATGGCTTCATGAACATTCTGATGAAGATAAAGAAAGAGTTTTTAAAGCAGTATTTGATGCTTTGAAAAAGTCTGATGTCACAACATTTCCAAATGTAGGGAAGATTAGAAACCTATTTAAGATAATTCATAATATGGGTGAAATAGATAAATCTACTAAAAGGATTTTACTTGATTTTATAGCATATGTTTTTGTTTCTGTTAAAGGGATTAAAAAAATAGATGAAGATTAAAAAAATTGAAACTTAAAAAAAATAGTGACTTGTATTATTAAAAAATGTATAATTTAGTTAGAGAGGATGATAATATGGAAAAATCAAAAGTATATTTTTGTAAAGATATTAATAGCGATAATTTAATTAAAATTTATGAAGCACTTGGAGTTAAATTAACTGGAAATGTTGGTGTTAAAGTATCAACTGGTGAAGATGGTGCTAAAGGATATTTAAAAGCTGATTTAATAGGACCTTTAGTAAAAAAAATAAATGGAACAATTATTGAATGTAATACTGCTTATCCTGGTGCTAGAAATACAAAAGAAGACCATTTAGAAGTTGCAAAAAAGCATGGTTTTACTTCTTTTGCAAATGTAGATATTATGGATGGAGAAAGAGAATATAAAATTCCTGTTAATAATGGAAAACATTTAAAATATGATATAGTTGGAGAAAATTTTAAAAATTATGATGCAATATTAAATTTAGCACATGGAAAAGGACATGCTATGGGAGGATTTGGTGCAAACTTAAAGAATCAATCTATTGGGATTGCTTCTCGTAATGGTAAAGCATATATTCATTCTTGTGGTCAAACAGAAGATCCAGATAAATGCTGGAGTGTAGATTATGAGCAAAAAGACTTTATTGAATCTATGGCAGAAGCAGCTAAGGCCGTTTCAGATTATTTAAGAGAAAATAATAAACCAATTCTTTATATAACAGTTGCTAATGCTATATCAGTAGATTGTGATTGTGATTCGCATCAAGGGGACCCAGTAATGGCTGATTTAGGAATCTTTGCAAGTTTAGATCCTGTTGCAAATGATCAAGCTTTTATCGATGCAATTTGGACTTCTGTTGATCCTGGCCATGTTAAAATGATGGAACGTATTGATAGGCAAGTTGGAAGACATATAACAGAGTATGCTGAAAGTATTGGACTTGGTTCATCTGATTACGAATTAATTGAAATTAAATAAGTGACTGAAATTTTTTCAGTTATTTTTTAATTATTAAATGTAAAAATATGAATTTATGATATACTTATATTGTATTTTAATAATAAACATAAAGATTTTGGAGGAAGAATAAATTTGGTATGAGATTACAAGAAAAGAATGATAATAATGTAAATGATGATTATTATAATAGATATTTAAATGAGTTACATAAAATATATGAAGAAGATAAAGTAAGAGCTAATAGAATGGCTAAAAGAAGATTAGTAGAACTTGGTTTTATAAAAGAGAATAGAAAGGAAAATTCTAATAATTTTAATTTTGAATTTGATATAAAATTTAAAACTATTGTAGTTATTTGTGTATTAATAGCAATGGTTTCTTTAATTCCTGCAAATGGAATAACTGTTCCAATATACTTATTTGGTTTTGTATTTTTTCTTGCAGGATTATTTGTGGGATTATATGTTCCATTCTTTGGTATTATTTTTTTGTTTTCACATGGAGGAACTGGCTTATTTTTAATGTTAAGTTCATTACTTGGATCAAGCACTGAGAATATGTCGATAGGTATTGATTTCGCAAATAATCCAGTATTTAGTGATGGAGGAATTCCGAGTAATATCAAATTATATTTTTATTTTATTATAGTAATTTTTGTTGTAGCATTTATTTATACAATTATTCATAACGTAAGTAAAAAAATGAAAAGTGATAAAAAACATGTAATAATAATATTAACATTATATTTAATTGCTATTCTATTAGTAGCATTATCAACAAAAATTTTCCCTGTTTTAAAATACTAGAAAGATTTATTCTTTCTTTTTTTATAAAAATATATATAAAAATAATTAATATCATATTATAATTATTTTAAGGTAGGAGAAAATATGAAAAAGGGATTTGATAATGAAAAATATGTAAAAATTCAAAGCGAAAAAATAAAAGAAAGATTTAAATTGTTTGATAAATTATATCTTGAAGTAGGTGGGAAATTATTTGATGATTCACATGCTGCAAGAATTCTTCCTGGATTTAAAAATGATGTTAAAATTAGTATGTTTAAAGAGTTAAAAGATGACTTAGAAATTATTTTTTGTATTAATGCTGGTGATATAGAAAAAAATAAGATTAGAGGAGAGTATGGCATTACTTATGATTTGGAAATAATGAAGTTAATTAATAAATCAAAAAAATTAGGCTTTTTTGTTAACAGTGTTGTAATTACTTTATATAAAAATCAAGTTAGTGTCGATAAATTTATTAAGAAATTAAATAGGAATGGAATAAAAACGTATATTCATACATATACAAAAGGGTATCCGACTGATGTTGATACAATTGTTAGCGAAGAAGGGTATGGAGCAAATCCATATGTAGAAACGACAAAACATTTGATACTTGTTAATGCTCCAGGGCCTGGATCTGGAAAACTTGCAACATGTCTTTCACAAATATATCATGAGAATAAAAGGGGTGTTAATGCTGGTTATGCTAAATTTGAAACATTTCCAGTATGGAATTTACCCTTAAAACATCCAGTTAATTTAGCTTACGAAGCCGCAACATCTGATTTAAAAGATGTTAATATGATAGATCCATTTCACCTAGAAAAATATAACGAAACAGCAATAAATTATAATCGTGATATAGAAACATTTCCTATTTTAAAAAATATATTAAGTAAAGTTTCAAAAAAAGATATATATAATTCTCCAACTGATATGGGAGTTAACATGATTGGATATTGTATAACAGATGATGATCTTGTCTGTTCTGCATCAAAAAAAGAAATTGTAAGGCGTTATTACAATGAGCAAAATAATTATAAAATGGGTTTATGTGATGAAGATACTTATAAAAAGATTAAACTTTTAATGAATGAGTTAAATATAGATGAAAGTTATCTTGATGTTATAGCTCCTGCACTTTTGAAAAAGAAAAAGGAAAATGGAAAACCTGTAATCGCAATGAAAGTAAATAATAGAATTATTACTGGTAAAGAAACTAAATTAATGAGTTCTTCTGGATCAGTTGTTTTAAATGCTATTAAATATTTAAGTAAGATTCCAGATGATATTTATTTACTTTCTCCTTTAGTACTTGAGCCTATTTTAAGACTAAAAAAAGAACTTGGAACGGGAGATAAATTAAACTTACAAGAAGTTTTAACCTCTCTTAGTATTAGTTCTGTTACTAATCCTTTGGCATATAAAGCTTTATCTAATTTACATAAGTTAAAAAATGCTGAAGCACACGCTACATATATTGTTACTGGTGCTGATAGAAATGCTCTAAGAGAATTAAAAATTAATTTAACTTGTGAAAATGAATTTCTTGATGAAGTATAGAGGCTTTTATGAGGTATGCATATGTTACAGTTTTAAGTACTGATAATTATTATGAAGGTGTTATTGCACTTTTTGAGTCATTAAAAAAAACTAATCCAAAATATAATAATTTTGTTGTTGTTGTAAATGAAACAATTAATAAAAAAATAATTACTAAATTTGAACTTTATGGATATACAATAATAAGAAGAAATAAAATTGAAGCCTCTTTTGTTAGAAATGATTCTTATGAATACTGGGTTAATACATTTGATAAATTGAATGTGTTTTCTCTTGTAGAGTTTGATAAAATTGTATATTTAGATAGTGATATGTATATTGCAAAAAATATAGATGAATTGTTTTCAAAACCACATATGTCTTGCGTAATTGCAGGGAAAAGATATGTTAATTCTTGGAAGAAGTTAGGGTCAGGACTTATGGTTATAGAACCTGAATTTGGTCTAGTTGAGAAATTGTTATATGTTTTATATCATGAGAAATTTGATAAAGATATAGGTGACCAAGATGTTATAGAAAAGTATTATGATTGGGCAAATAATAATGATGGCTTAATACTTTCGGAAAATTATAATTTGTTTATAGATTTAGTTGATTATTATATAGATAATTTAGGCTTTAGTAGAAATAGTATTGCTGTTGTTCATTTTATAGGGAACATAAAGCCTTGGATGTTAAATGAAAATGAGATAGAGAAGTATAGATATAATCTTATTAAGAATGATAAAAAGAATCAATTATATTATTTTGATAAATATTTAGAATTAATAAAAGATATCGTTTGATATCTTTTTATGCTATAATTATTTTGTAGAGGGAGTTTTTTGATATGGATAAGATTAGTATTATTGTTCCTTGTTTTAATGAAGAAAAAGTTTTACCTTTATTTTATAAAGAAATAAATATGGTAATTAAACATTTAGAGAAAGTGGAGTTTGAAATTATTTTTGTTGATGATGGGAGTCGTGATAGGACCCTTGAAATTATAAAAGATTATTCTTCTAAAAATTCTAAATTTAGATATATATCATTTTCACGTAATTTTGGGAAAGAAGCTGCAATGTATGCTGGACTTAAAGAATCCATTGGAGACTATGTTGCAATAATGGATGCTGATTTACAAGATCCTCCAAAACTTTTAATTGAAATGTATGATATTGTTAGTAATAGTGATTATGATTGTGTTGCAACAAGACGTGTTACTAGGAGTGGAGAACCACCTATTAGAAGTTTTTTTGCAAGATTATTTTATAAATTAATTAATAAAATATCTAAAGCAGATATAGTTGATGGTGCAAGAGATTTTAGATTAATGACAAGGCAAATGGCTGATAGTGTTTTATCAATTCAAGAATATAATAGATTTTCTAAAGGTATTTTTGGTTGGATTGGATTTAAGACAAAATGGTTAGAATATGAAAATATTGAAAGAGCTGCGGGAGAGACAAAATGGTCTTTTTGGAAATTATTCTTATATTCTATTGAAGGCATAGTAGCATTCTCAACTTTTCCTTTAGTTTTACCATTTATTTTTAGTTTTATATTTTTTGTATTATTTTTAGTTTTTTTAATATGGGGACTATTAATATCTAGTGGAACATTTATTGTTTCATCTTTTGTGCTTATTTCAACTTGTGTTATTTTAGCACTTCTTGGAGTGATGTCTTTATATTTATCTAAAACTTATACTGAGATTAAAAATAGACCTATTTATATTATTCGTGAAGAAAGTAAGAGAAGAGGAAATAAAAAATGAAAAAGAAATACTTTTTATCTGGTTTATTAGTACTACTAATTCTTTTGATTGTTTATTTTGTAAAGGGAATATATCCTTTTGGTAGTAAATATATAGCATGGGGAGATATGCATGCCCAGTTAGTACCTTTTTATTATAATTTATATGATTTTGTTTATAATGGTAAATCCCTTTTAGTCGACTTTACAAGTGGAACAGTAGTGAATTTATTTTCTAATTTTGCATATTATTTTTCAAGTCCTTTTAGCTTTATAGTATTGTTTTTTGAAAGATCTGATATTCCTTTGGCAGTTTCTATAATAACAATTTTGAAAATTAGTTTAGCTGGAATTACATGTAATTATTTTTTAGATAAAATGTTTAAAAAATTAGATAATTTTTATAAAGTTTTACTAAGTGTTTTATATGCATTATCTACTTATAATTTATCACTTTATATTATATCTGGTTTTTTAGATATTGTTTATATGTTTCCTCTTTTGTTATATTCATCATACTTATTACTTCATGAATCTAAATATAAGATGTTTGTAATAGTTTTATTTCTATCTATTATATTTAATTTTTATCTTGCTTTAATGTCTTTATTGTTTATCTTTTTTGCATCATTTGTTTATTTACATTTTTTTGAGAATGACAATAAAAAGAGCAGGGTTACACTTCTTGGTATTTCAACATTAGCAGCATTACTTATGTCCTCTTTTTTATTGCTACCAGTAATTGATTCAATCACTAACTCAGCAAGACTAGGGTTTAATTTTACTGAATTAGTTAATTCAAAAATGGGACCTGTTATTGATAAATTTATGTTTTTAACATCATCTTCTTTAGGGATTTCATGTTTAATTCTTTCTTTATTTGAATTTAAAAAAAATAAAGATTGGTTGAAAATAATGATTCCACTTCTTGTATTTCAATCTTTACCATTAATAATAGAACCAATAAATAAGATGTTACATTTTGGAAGTTATGTTTATTATCCTTTGAGATATGGTTTTATATTGATATTTTTGTTTATTGTGATTGCAGCGTTTTACCTTTCAAAAAACAATGATAAAAAAAACTATAAGAAAGTAATTCCTTGTATTATTGCGATTATATCTAATCTAATAATTATTTTCATATCACATAAATACTATAATATATTTCAAGAATCTATTAACAAGCTTACATTTTCTTCTAATCATAAAGCATTTTTACTTATTATTTTAATAGTAATGTTAGATATAATTACTTTTTTATTTGTATTTGTATTTTGTAAAAAAAGTGATAAGAAAACGTATTTTGTTTTAAGTATTACTGTTCTTGTTTTTGTAGTATCTTCCTGTTTAATGTATATTATGATTGATAAGACAGAAAATAAGTTTCATCTTGAATATGATAATTTAAACATTTTATATAAGAGTAATATAGAAGAAGGATATCATATTAAGAATAATGTTTCAGATTTGTTTGATAATTATGGATTTGTTTCTAATAAAACATCTAGTGACTTTTTTACATCTTTAATTGATGATAATATGTTTATGAATTATCAAAAATTAGGATATAATTCTAATTGGATGAATGTTAAGTCGAGTGGGGGAAATTTCTTTATTGATGGAATACTTGCTAATAAATATATTTTAAGTGATAATATTATAAAAAATGAATATTATAAATTTTTATATAAAGTTGGAAGTTATTATTTATATAGTTATAATCTTCCAATATCAAAAGCTTATTTACTAGATAAAGATATAAGTATTAAAGATTCTTCGAATTCTTTTGATGCTAGTAATTTGATTTATAAGGCTTTTAATAATTCCGATGATATATTTGAGATATATGATTATGACATTAATATTTATGAAAAAAATATTAGTATTGAAGGGAAGAAGAGCATTTATCTTGAAGCTATTAACTCATATTTAAGTAGTGAGAAAGTAAAAACTTTTAATACATTTGAGATATATATAAATGATGAATTTTATTCAATGTATCCGACAAAAGAAAATAATGGAAGTATCTATTTGGGGACTTTTAATAATGAAGTAGTTAATATTAAAATTAAAGCTGTAAAGGATCCTAAAAAATTTAAAAATATTTATATTGGTATTTTAGATAATGTAAAGATGGAAAAGTTTTTTATAGATAATTACCATGATATTGATATTTCTTCTAAAAGTTCTATAAATATCAAGTATGAATCAGAAAGTGATAAACTTTTATTTATTCCAATTTCTTATATAAATGGATTAAATTCTCTTAAAGTATTTGATAGTTTTGTCGGTGTTAATATTAAAAAAGGAATTAATAATATTTCTATTGATTATGATGTTCCTCTATTAAAAGAAGGTATTATTATTTCTGTTGTAGGTATTATGTTATTTATTCTTTTAATAAAGTATTCTAGTGTTGTTACATCAGTTAATATTTTAAATAATATTTCATATTATATTTATTTGTTATTATATTCTATATTTTTATTAGTTTTTTATATAGTACCATTTATTATATTTTTATACTCATTTATTAAATAAAGATGTTTAAAAATATAATGTTATTTTTAAACTATATTATAAAATGAAAAAGGAATGTTTAACTATTACTATTAGACATTTCCTTTTGTTTTTGCCTACTTTAGTGTACCCTAGAGTAGGTTTTTATTTTATTATGTTATCATGTAAAAAGTTAAAAGAAACAATTGTGAAAGTTTTGTAAAATTTTCATGTAAATTTATAATAATGTAATTAAAAATAATATTATTTATTTAGGATAGAAAGTAAGTGATATCATGAAGGTAAAATTGAGTTCTAAAAAAGTAATTATAATCGAAATTATATTTTTATTTCTAGGTTTGTTTTTCATTGAATCAAAAACAAGTATACTTACAACAGCATTAAGAGGAAATGACCCAACAGAAGAAATAAGAAAAGATGAATTAATATCAAATAGATCAAATTATAGTGATTACAAGTATACATGTAATGACACTAGTAGCACATGTACAGAAACAAATCTAAGAATGATAACAGCATATAGTACAACAGGGTACACATATGCATATAATCACTATTGGGGAAGTAGTGTAACATGGGATGGAACAAACTATACATTAGTGGACCCAATAGAAATAGAAAATTATAACAATACAACAAACTTATCAACACATCATTATATGTGTGCAGGAAATGGTTTAAAAGTATGTTCACAAGTTGGATATGTATATTATTTATCTGGAACAAAAATGTATTATGTACTACTTGAAAATGAAAAGAAGTAGAAGATGCACTAAATGAAATGTTATATAATGATGACGTAAATGAATATAATTCAACGATTAAAGGTAGTATTGATGCATGGTATGAGATGAATATGCTTCCATATGATGAATATTTAGAAGATACAATATTCTGTAATGATAGGAGTATGAACAATGCATCAACAAATGGATGGAATCCAGATGGAGGAATGACAAATAAACAGCTACAATTTAAAGAGTATGATGAAACAACAGATTTAAGTTGTAGTAATATAACAGACAAGTTTAGTGTAAGTAATGATAAAGCAAAATTAACATATAAAGTAGGATTAATGAGTGCTCCAGAAATGAATTTGCTTAATAATTCAAATATACGAAAAGCAGGGGAGTATTACTGGCTTGCGTCCACTAGCAGCTTCGGCAACTACGATGCTTACGTGCATTACGTCGCTTCTTTGGGTGACTTCTCATACAACTATGTCGTTTACACGAACGGCACTCGGCCTTCAGTTTCACTTGCCCCTCTTACAGAATATGTAGATGGGGATGGGTCAATGGCTCGACCATTTATAGTAAATTAAGGATGAGATATGACTTTGCCAATATTTGACGCGAGAATTAGGCTCTGGAAACCATAATAGGCGCCCAAAAGCGGGAAAGTGAAAAAATATATCAATAAAATAAACTCTCAAATGAGAGTTTATTTTACTGTACTATTCAGATTTTATTTTTATAAAATAGATACTTGTTGAAATAAGAACTATGGCATTTATAAATAATGTTATAAAGTATGTAATAACGTTATCAGAAGTTTTTGGATTAAAACTAGGTGGAGGAGTTATATCACCATATTCTAAAGAATTATGTATTATAATTCCTTCTTTTATATTTCCTTCATAAGAAACTTTATAATCATTTGCAATTTCTTCTTCAATTATTTCATATTCAATTTCTTTACCATCGTTGTATTTTGGTAATTCTTTAAATATATGTGTCCAATCATCACTTTCACTTAGTTCATATTTATCATAATTTTCACCATCAGCAAGTAGGGTAATTATAACTTTATCTGGACGCATTTTTCTTTCATTATTATTATCGTGCCATTCTTTTTTAACACTTATTTCAATTAGTTCAACTTTGTGAGAATTAGTTATAGTTGTTATATTATTTTCAGTTTTAATACTTTCTTGAGTATATCCTTCAATACTTGGTTCACTCCAAGTATATTCTATTTTCTTTCCATTTTTATATGCTGGTAAATCTTTAATAGTAAAAGTCCAATTGTGTTCTTCGTTTAATGTTACTTTTGTACCATTATTTAAAGTAACTTCAAGGCTAGTAGGGCGTAATCCATCTTGATTATTATTATCAACCCATACCTTATTAATTGTTACATCTACTGTTTCAAGCGTATTTGTAATAGTTGTAACTGTTCCTTCAGTACTTTTATTAGTTAAAGTATAACCTTTTTCTTCTGTTTCTTCCCATTCATAATTAATAAGTTCTCCCTTATTATATTTTGGTATGTTAGAAATAGTTCCTGACCAATTATTTTCTTCATTTAATGTTATTGTTTCACCAGTATTAAGTGCAACTGTTATTTCATTTGGACGAGTTTCATACTTATTGTTTTGATCATTCCATTCCTTTTTAATAGAAGCTTCAACTGTTTCAGTACTATATGTATCTTCCATTTCATAGTGTTGCTCTTCTTGATCAAATACTTCAAAGTAACCTGTAATACCTAAAAGATGTTGATATGGTTCAGGATTTTCTCCATTTTCATCATAATGAAGAACATTAGGTGAATAAATATATAAATTCATTTCACTTGGATGAGGATTTTCATCACTTATTAAGAAGTTATATAAATCATAGTATCTTTTAACTTGTTTTCTAACTTCTTCGTCAGTTGATGCGTTATGTCTGTCATTCCAATGTCTTGCGATGTTTCCAAATGAGTTAGCATTTTCTCCATCTACTATAGTAGTATATATTGGGCTTCCTAATGGAGCATCTGGTAAATATACAAATGATCTATACATTGGATAAATGTACCAAACGTATGTTGTCGCACCGATAACTTCTTCATATGAATTATATTTGTCATAGCCAACAGGTGCTTGACTCTTTTTTACTCTTTGCCTTTCCATAAGAAGAGTGTTTGAATAATTTTTTAAAGCACTTTCTGTTACATATCTAATTTCTGATTCATTTAAATCTGGAAATTCTTTAACTGCTAAATGTCTATGATAAATAATGTTTAAGTATTTATCATATAATTCTTGACTGCTTAGACTAGGATCTGAAACATCTTTTGTTTCTAATTCCATTTGAGGATTTTTATAAGTTTCTTGTATAGTGTAATTATTTATGTCGGTAGGATTTAATAATGCTCCATCATATGAAGAATTTTCATCTGGTGTTGCTAAATTTTGATTAATACAATAAACTTCATATTTTACTCCTCCAATTTCAATAAAGTACAAAACTACACCTTTATCTTTACCATTTCCGTAGTGGTCACAAGGGTAAGGATCAACATCACTTCCAGCATTTATTTCTTCAATATTAATGCTTACTGTAAAAGGAATATCTTCTGCTAGATTGTATCCAAGAGGAGCTTCTTTTTCGTGTATAATATATTTTCCTTCAGGAAGTTCTATTACATGTTCATTTCCATCTGATGTCCATTCATCTACTATATCATTATTTGTTGAATTGATAATCTGAAGAATAGATCCTTTTAATGGTGTTGTTTCTTCACCATCTCTAATGATTTTAGTGACTACAACTTTTACTTTTTGAATGTCATAGACATTATTATCTTTGACGTGATCAGTTGTCTCAGAACTTGTGTTATTTTCTCCTTGCTCATTATCTGTGTCACTATTTAGAGTAGATTCAGTTTTTTCATTATTGGTATTCATTTCATTAGTATTTTCATTATTATTAAGGCCATCTTCCTCTTTAGAAACATTTGAATCTAAATTATTTGATGATTCTTGATTTAGTAAATTTTCTTGTAATTCACTGGATTCATTTTTTTCATTTAAATTTTCAATGTTTCCTTCTTCTTTTTGATTCTCAAGGTTATCATTTGATGTTTCTTTGTTTTTATTTTCGTTTACTTCATCAACCTCAAGGTAATCTTGCCCATCAGAATTATCATTTTCTGATTTGACTTCTGTTTTAGTTTCTTCATTTTTTGTAAATTCTTCTTGAGTATTTGCTAAAGAAGAATTTTCTTGTGCAACATTATTTTCATTTTCAACTAGAGCATATACGTTCGTATTGCAAAAAAGAAGCATACTTAAAAACAGAATAAGAATTCTTTTCATCTTCAACTTTCAACCTCCCACTAATATATTATGAGATTTTCACATGTTTAATTATCATAAAAATCTCATGTATGGCTTACTATTCTAAAATATAATTTTGGTGTTGTCAAAGAAAAAAATAAAAAATCGACAATAATTTAATTGATTACGATAATCTTGAAGACTTTTTAATAAAAAAATATAATATTTTTCGGTATTTAAAATGTATATTTAAAGGAAGATAATTTATCAGTTTTTCTAAATATTTCCCTTTTTAATAAATAAGGTGAAATGAAAAATTAAGTGCAACATGCATTTAATCTTTTCATATTATTTAAAATTGAAGGACTAAATGAAACAAAAAGAAGTAATTTTTCTAAAAAAAATACAATATATGTGTTCAAGTTAGTATTTCAGGGCATG
>JAFUTR010000011.1 GCA_017477845.1 Bacilli bacterium | reverse complement strand
CGATCTTGGACAATAAAATCTCTTATTTGTTCATTTTGTACTATATATAAAATTGGTTTTTCTATCGTATCCCTTACATCCACTAATTCCATAAAACTATCAAGTTCTGTTAATTCTTTCCCTTCATAATTTACTGAATTAGATTTTGTCTCTACTATGATTCTATCATAATCTGCTAGTAGCCTTTTTATTTCTCTTTCAAATTCGCTCTCTTTTTTCTCTTTAAAAAACCTAAATAGTGTTATTACTATAAATACCAAATCAAGAACTATCATCAATATTGATATAAATAAATAATTTTTAAAGTTTATTGTTATTGATTCATCTACCGTATTATTTATTACACTCTTATTTATCGAATATGTCTGATCTAAAAGTGGCACTGTTATACTTGCTACATCTTTTGATGAGTTATTTTCTTTTATCCTTAAAGAAACTATTACATCTGCCTTTGCATTTATCGAGTAATCTAGTACATATCTATTTACTATGTCATTGAAATTACCTAATTTGAACGTTACTATATCTTGTATATTATGAACTACCTTTTCTCCTTTAAACGTCTTTGGCTTTGTTATTTCTTCTTCATATGTGTATAACTCTCTGTTGTTTTCTCGATTATAGATAATAAGCTTTGCCACTGTTTGATACTCTATATTTGTTTTCGTATCATATCCATAAAACCTACTATAGTTAAAAGTTGTTCTTATTTCATCTGTTAACGCTCTTAGATACTCTTGTCCTTCAGATAAACACGCATCTTTATAATAGTTATTCTCAAGTAAGCAAACATTATACTCTATTGATGATGTTTCACTATACATTCCGGTATCTTTAGTTGTATACGCTCTAATAAAAAAATAAAAACTTATTATTAGCAATACTACAAAGATTAAAGCACTAAAAAGAAAGACTTTATTCTTTCTAAGTTTTATTCTAAACACCTACTTTCCTATATCCTATATAAATTATAGAATTAAATTGATTATAAAGTCAATTAAAATTGAAATAAAAAAAAGATTACTGTCAAATAGTTGTAATCTTTTACGACATTTATTTATTTTCTACAGGATAGCAACTTACTTGCTTATCATTTCTTCCTAAACGTTCAAATTTTACAACTCCTGTAACAGTTGTATAAAGTGTATCATCATTTCCTCTTCTTACGTTTACACCAGGATGAATTTTAGTTCCTCTTTGACGATATAAAATTGAACCAGCAGTAACAACTTGACCATCGCAAGCTTTAGCTCCAAGTCTACGTCCAGCAGAATCACGTCCATTAGATGTAGAACCTTGTCCTTTATGGTGAGCAAATAATTGTAAATTTAATTTTAACATATTCATAAGTTCTAGTTCTCCTTTCTTATTTTTACATTTTTAGGATAATCTTCTTCTATTTGTTCTAACATATTAATCATATTTTTTATTAAAGTATCAACAATTTCGTTATGATTATTTATTTCTATTATAAATTTATCTTTTAAACTTTGATAACTAATAAAATCTTTGTTAAAAGAAAGAATTCCATTTATTGTAGTAGTAACAACACTAGATACTCCAGCACAAACGATATCTTTACCGAAATCACTATACATAGAGTGACCATGTATTTCAATTTTATTGTTATCTCTACTAATATTAACTTTAATCATATTATCCTTCAATTTTAGTAATAGTTACTTTTGTATAAGGCTGTCTATGTCCATGAGTTCTTCTATTAGCTCTATCTTTTTGTTTATACTTGAAAACTAAAATTTTCTTTTGCTTTCCTTGTTTTTCAACTTTTCCAAGAACACTTGCTCCTTTAACATATGGATTACCTACTTTTGAATCTAACATTAATACTTCGTTGAATTTAACTGTATCTCCTACTAAAGCATCAAGTTTTTCTACGTAGATAACATCTCCTTCAGATACAAGAACTTGTTTTCCGCCAACTTTAATAACTGCTTTCATTTAATTACCTCCTTTTTTATTGTCTGGCTCGCTCTTAAGGTACACAGAAGTGTTTCTACCTTTTCAATGCGGTTTGAGCTAGAGGCTACAAACAATCAAATCTTATCATTAAATGCTTTATAAGTCAAGCATTTTCTTAATAGCACAAAGAAAAAAAGCCATTAGGCCTTTACATATACTTATCCATTTGTTTCATCATTTGATTAACTTGCTTTTGTGAAGGAGTTCTTCCCATTTGAGACATCAATGCTTTAATCATTTCTTCATTAATAGGTGGATTTTGTTTTAAGTATTTCTGCATAAAGTGTTTTGCAACAAAAAAACCTACTACAGCTCCAACTACAAATACTAATAAATATTTAAGTATATCTATAACTATTGCCATATATTATCATCTCCTGTACATAATATACTAAAAAAAACAAATTTATACAAGCATTTTTAAACTTCTAAGATAAAAATAATCTTGATTAACAAAATCACAAACAAAACATTCTCTATATTCTTCATTTAAAAATTGAAAGAATTCAGTAAAATTATGATTAGTATTTATAACTATATAACTTTTTTTAATTTTCATAATGCTTATCTCATCTTTATATAAATTATTAATTATATGTTCATCATTTCTTTTTAAATATCTCATTTTATTATGTAATCTTATATAAATTTTTAAATCAAGTGCTTCTTTATTAAATCTATTTGCTACTTGCTTAAAAATAGTATTACCATAATCTAAATTATCCTTTTTAAAATAATATAATTGATTAAAAAAGTTATAAATCACACTAGGAGTATCTTTATAGATTTCATACACATCTTTTTTTATATTAAAAACATAAAATATTCTCATAATTATCACCATTATTATGATAATCTAAGAAAAACTTTAAAAATGTCGAAAAAAGAAAACTATTCGTTTAGTTTTCTTTCAATTTTTTCTTGTATTATATTCGAATCAAATCCAAAGTGATGAAGCACTTCATCTTTAGCACCAGACAAACCAAAAGTATCTATAGTAAATAAGTTATCATCATCTTTTACATATTTATACCAAGATAAAGAGGAACTTGCTTCAATTACAAATGTTTTAACATTTTTTGGAATAATACTTTCTATATAATCTTTATCTTGTCTTTCAAACAAAGACATAGAAGGCATACTTACTACTCTTATTCCATAACCTTTTTCTATTAACTTTTGATAAACATCCATAGTAAGTTCTAATTCTTCACCAGAAGAAATAATAATTCCTTCTAAATTATCTCTTTCATGTGCTACTATATAAGCACCATTTTTAACTTCACTGCTTGAAGTTACATCTTGTATTCTAACTTTATTTCTTCCAAGAACAATTGCAGATGGTTTTCTATTTTCAAGTATTGCTTTATACACTCCTATTGTTTCATTAGCATCAGCCGGTCTATAAAGGTCAAAGTTAGGAAGTGCTCTTAAACCTGCCAATTGTTCAACCGGTTGATGAGTTGGTCCATCCTCCCCCACACTTATAGAGTCATGACTAAATACATAAATAATAGGTAAAGACATCATAGCACTCATCCTAAGCCCTGGTTTCATATAATCTGAAAATGAGAAAAATGTTGAAACAAAGGGAGTTAGTCCACAAAGGGCAAGCCCATTTCCAATTAGCGACATAGCGCTTTCTCTAATTCCAAAATTAATATTTCTTCCTCCTGGATTTTCTAATGAGTTATCTAAAGTATCTATTATTCTTGCCATACTAGACTTAGATACATCAGCACTCCCTCCAATTAAGAATGGATAATTTTTAGCAATTGAATTTAATATCTTACCAGAAACATTTCTTGTTGAGTCTTTCATATCTTCAGGATACATATAATCTATATCCATAAGTTTAATAGGATTATTACTATTAACTAGTAAATCAAAATCATTTTTCTTCTCTAATATTAATTGTTCTACTTCAAAATTCCATCTTTCTATTTCTTCTTTATTACGATTTGTAATAAATTCTTCCATAAGAGTTTTAACATCTTGTGAAATAGTAAATGGGACATCTCTTAAGAGAAGTTTTTCCTTAATAGATGAAATATCATCACTTGATAATGGTGAACCATGAACAGTACAAGTCCCTTCATTAATACTATATTTACCAATTACTGTTTTAACCTCAATAATTGTAGGTTTTAATGAATTTTTAGCAATATTTATTGCATCATCTAATAAAAGAGTGTTTTCAGCATCATCTACTCTTAAATAATTCCAGTTAATTGATTCAAATCTCATTTTTATATCTTCATTAAAAGAACTTTCTAAAGATCCATCAAGAGTTACACCATTAGAGTCATATAACACAATTAGTTTATTAAGACAAAGTTTTCCTGCAAGAGATAACGCTTCATAGCTCATTCCTTCCATTAAATCTCCATCTCCACACAATACATATGTGTAATAATTAACTATATTTTCTCCAAAATAATCTCTTAAAAATCTTTCTGCCAAACAAATACCAACGCTCGAAGCAAGCCCGCTTCCTAAAGGACCAGTACTTATATCTACTCCAGGAGTAACACCATATTCTGGATGCCCTGGCGTAATAGAACCTAATTTTCTAAATTTTTTTAATTCTTCAAATGGAATATCAAATCCTGCCATAAACAAAGTTGCATACAATAAACTAGATCCATGCCCAGCACTCATAATAAACCTATCTCTACTAATCCAATTAGGATTTTTCTGATCAATTTTAATATGGTTATTATACAAAGTTGCAAGAATTGGAGCAGCACCAAGAGCTATTCCAGGATGCCCACTTTTAGCTTCATTAATCATATCAATAGAAAGTCCTCTAATATTATCAATTATTCTATCAATATCTTTTTTTTCAACAAGTTCTTCTTTTTTATTAATATTTAGCATTTATCCTCCTATTTTAAATTAGAATATAATTGGTTAAGCACAATTGCTACGCCATCTTCTTCATTTGAAAGTGTAATAGTATCAGCAAGAGCTTTTAATTCAATAGTTCCATTAGAAACAGCAACTTTATATCCAGCAACTTTAAACATATCAATATCGTTATTAGAGTCCCCAATAGCCATAGTCCTGTCTAATTCTATATTTAAATAGTTACAAAGAATCTTTATTGCTTCTCCTTTTGATACTTCATTATTAACTATATCATAATAAAGAAGTTTATTTTCTGTAACATGCTTAGTTTTATTTACAATTTTGAGAGTGGAGTTTTCTAAATCTTTTCTTAGCAATACCATATCATCTATATTTAAAGATTCAACAACCACCTGTGATATTTGATCATTTATTTCACTTAAACTAGAAACAAAAGCAAGCCCCAAAGCATCAGTTTTATTTGTATATCTTTTATTAATCCCATTAGCCATAAATAACATTTTATGTTTTTTTACAAGGTCATCTAGGAATAACATATTTTCATGTGAAATAATACTTTGATAAATAACCTTTTTATTAGCCATATTATATATTTCTGCACCATTAGATGTTATTACATAATGACTAAGTCCATTTCTCTTACAAATTGGAATTACATACGAAAGAGGTCTACCAGTATTTAAGACAACTGGAATACCAATATTAGCAAGTTTATCAATAATAGTTTTATTTTTAATATCAATTTTCCCATGATCTTTAGTTAAAGTACTATCTAAATCTGTAAAAACTATCTTAACCTTTTTCATATTATCACCTGTTAAGTATTATAACACATATAATCTAAAAATATATAATTTTTTAACAATAGAATCATAAAAAAGAAGGTTAATTACCTTCTTCAATTTTAAATATTTCTTTTAATTCTTTCATACTATCTGAAATTTTATCTCTAGCTTCTTGATTAATTTCCTGAGAAATAAGACTTTCAAAGCTTTGAACCTTAGTAACATCATTATGAATTCTTTCAATTTCTTTTTGATAATTTTCATATTTTTCTTTATTATAGAAAAGTCTTTTAGCAAATCCTTGATCAAGGCAAAATTTATCATAGTCAACTTTTAAGAATTGACATTCATTTCTAATTCTTATTCTAAAAGCTTTTTCAATAGATCCATCTTTAGAAATTAAAGTTTGAGTAAGATTTCTAATTCCACATAAAAAAGTTTGAACTTTAATATCTATTGTTTTATTATCATTTAATTTTATAGTTATTATCTCATTCTCATCTTTTAAATATAATCTTTCTTTAAGTATATCTCTCATAGTAGAAGATAGTTTTTCTTTTATATATTTCTTTAAATTAGCCAAATCTTCACTATTAGCTATTAAAAAATATTCATGACTAGATTTAATACTATTATCAACAAATAAAGAAACAACTTTCTCCATAACATAACATGATAAATATTCAATTATATTCATTCTTCCATCCTTAAAGGATACAAGAGTATTAAAGTGATTTAGTATATATTCATAGATCACACTATCAAAAGATTTAAAAAGAATAAGTGTTCTTTCTCTTTGATATTGATAAGTATTAAAGAAGTCTTTTTGCTTTAATGTAACGGCATTATTAATGTTACCAGAAAGCAAATCATAATTATCGTAAAAAAAGTTATAATTTTCCTTCTTCATTATATTTAATATTGATTCATTCTTTTTAAAGTTATCTATTGTAGAATAAATATTTACTACTATTTTTTTACCATATTCGCTGTATTTAATATAATAAGGTATCTCTTGAGCTAAGCATTCATTTATATATACTTTTAATATTTTATAAAGACGAGAGGCATCTACTTTAATTGTAAATACTGTATTAAATGAATTATCTTTTTTTACTTTAAAATCAGAATAAATTAATACTTTATGATTAAAGTCATCAAATAAATCAGAAAAATATCTATTAATTGATGGATTAGTTAAAACCTGCTGTAAAGAAGTATATGTCTTAACACTTTCCAAGTCTCTCACAATTTTTATAACATCATAAACATCATAATCAAAATCTTTACTATCAATATATTCTCTTAATTTGTCTTCAGAAATAGATAATATTTTATTTTTCCAAATAGACCACATCACAAGGCAAAAAGTCTTTTTATCTTCTATATCGTAGCTTATTTTATTATCAGTTTTATGTTTTTTAATAATACGATTATAAAAATCTTCATAATCTAAAGAAGTAGAATAGATATTCAATAACTTATTCCACTTTGTTTTATTATCAATTGGATTTTCTATATGATAATATAGTGTCTTTAACTCATCCATACTATATTCCCCTCTTTATTATACATATATATAATATCATTTATCTAATTATAAATCAATTATTCTTTTTATTTTTTAAATTATTTAAGTATTCAATGGCATCATCAAAAGTATTAACTGGGACTATTTCAATATCATATTTTTTCTTCTCTTTTGCCTTCATTGCCTCTTCGTAATTTTCACCATTTGGGACAAAGAATATATCAGCATCCCCAGCTACTGCACCATTAAGTTTATAAACAACTCCACCTATTTCTCCGACATTACCTAAAGAATCAACTGTACCAGTTCCGGCAATTTTTAATCCATGAGTTAAATCAACATCAACCAAAGCATCATATATAGCAAGAGTTGTCATAAGACCTGCACTGGAACCACTTTCAGAATCACTAAATGTAAATTTAATTGAAGGAGATGGATTCATATCAAATATTTGATAAAACGCAAGACCAACTACCTTTAATCCATTGTAATCTTGTACTACAACATTAGTTGTATAATTACTAGAATCTCTTTCAAATGTAAGGCTGACTTGATCCCCTACTTCTTTTTCTTTAATATAAGAAGATATTTCATTAAATTCAGATATTTCCAAGTCATCTATTTTAATAAGCTTATCGCCAATTTTAATTTTTTTATCTGATTCTAAAAAGTCATAAACAGCAACAACATAAAAATCTACATTTTTTATCTCTAATTCCTTCCCTGCTTTTGTATAAGATAAATAAACGGCCGTTTGATTAGCATATAATAAAGATAGTTTATCTCTTATAGCCATCTCTTCTAATGATTCATTAGAACTAACTTGATAATCACCAAGTTTTACAAGTTCCCAACTTGGAATTATTTTAGCCAAAAGAAAAGTAAGTACATTTCCTTCAACTTGACTAACATAAGAAAGGTTATAACTTCCATCTTGCTTTGTCTTACTGTCAAGTTCAAATCTTAAAGATAAATCAGTAATACCACCTGATGTAAAAACATAATATGGTACTGGGAATCTAATAATTAAATAAAACAATATAAGAAAAATAACTGTTTTATAATTTTCTCTATAAAAGTTTTTTATCCATCTCATTTCTATCACTCCTTAATAATTATATCAGAAAGACACCAATATATGAAAAAGATTTTTTTAAGTATTTTAAAAAATATTATTTTTATCACAATTTTTATATTTATATTTCTATACTCCAAAGATGTAAAAGAAAGTATTTTTTTTGCCTTTGATATTTGGGTAAATAAATTAATTCCATCAATTTTTCCTTTTCTTCTAATATCAAGTTTTTTAATTAATTATGGATTTATTGATTTTCTTAGTATAACACTTGGTCCTTTATTTAGTAAAATATTTAAAGTGTCAAAAGAGTCAACATATGCGATAATAACATCTATTTTTACAGGTTTTCCCACTGGAAGTATTTATGTAAAAGATCTACTGAAAGAACAAATAATCAATATAGAAGAAGCAAACCATTTAATAATGTTTACAAGTTTTTCTAATCCATTATTTGTTATATCAGCCGTTGGAGAATCATTATTAAAAAACAAAAAAATAGGTGTATTTTTATTTATTGTCCATCTCCTATCAGGTCTTTTAATTGGTTTTATTTTCCGTAAAAGAGTAATTAATACTTCTAAAGAAAAAAAAAAGAAAAAAATAAAAAAAATTCATAGAAGTACTTAAAAATTCTATTGAGGACTCATTTAAAGTGTTAATAAATATGCTTGGAATAATTATTTTTTCTTTAATAATAATAACAATGATAGATAAACTATTTAATAATAATTATATTTCTTTATTAGTAAAAGGACTTATTGAAGTAACTTCAGGTATAAGTTTTATATCATCTTCTAATATAAATATAAGATTAAAAACTGCAATCATTGGAATGTTTTTATCATTTAATGGTATAAGTGTTCACATGCAAACAAAAAACATAATAGAAGGCACAGATATTAAATATAAAAATTATTTAATTGCAAGATTAATCCATGCATTATTATGTTTTATTATTATTTTTTTATTCTTTAATCTTTTTATTAGTTATTAATAAAATCTTTGCTTATTTCAATAACAGGTCTTAAATATATATTATCAGTATCTACTCGTAAAGCTTTCATATATCCAGTAGCATTATCAACATACCAAACATATCCATTTTGATTTTCTATTCCTGCTTTTAAGGCAACTTTAGAAGAAGTCCAGTAATTATAGCCAAATATCCAATCTTGAGCAGTAGAATTTAAATTTAAGTTTTGTTGTGCTTCATCAAGACTTTCAAATGTTTTTCTATAATCAGGTGAAACATTTGCTAAACTAGCTAGTTCTTCAACAGTTAAAAGTCTTACTTTATCTGCATTTTTCCAAAAGAATGCAACTCCCTCACTACCATTAATAACTTCTTCAATACTACTTCCTAAATAATTATTTCCATGTGTAATATCACTATTAAACGCTGTTTTATTTTTACTTTCAGGAAAAACGTATGAAACATTCGATGAATCTTTTATATCTGTTAATCTTGGACTAGTATCATCATAAAGAAGTGTAACTGAACTATTATAGCCACTGCTATCACTAACAACTCTAAATTTTCTTGTATCAGTTTCATTTAATTTAACACTAACAATATCCCCTATACTATATGCTTTATAAGGAGTGGTATTAGTATCAACTTGTTCTGTTCCAGAAGCAACAATAGATATATCCATATCAGCATCTAAATCAACATGTGTTAGTTTAACATTTATTTTATAAAGAGTTAAGTTATTTTCTAAAGCATCTCTTGCCGTAGTGTAATAAAGTAAATTATCACTTTCTATTGTAACATTATCAGCATCAGGTATTGGATAACGTACTCCGCCATATGATAAATAAGTATTGTAATATGAAAATTCACTTGTATCTTTATAATCACCTTCGCAAATTGGAGGAGCACCATTAGTACATTCATTTTTTTCTAAAACCGGAGCACCAGACTCAGAAGCCATACAATAAACCTTCCAACATTTAACAGTATATTTTTTAAATACTTTGGTATCACCATCATTAAAATTTAAACGAATACAAGACTTTTTAGTATCAATTTCACTACTATCACAATACTGTATATTTTTAAGTCCTTTCCTTTGAATATCTTGTTCTATATCAATTGTTAACTTAGATTTAAAAGCCAACAAATCAGCTTCAATAGATGAATCGATTTGCTTATCACGGTAATTCATAATAATACCAAAAAGAGATATAGAAAGAATACTCACAAATACAAAACTTGCAATAAGTTCAACAACAGTAAAACCTTTATTACTTTTCATCATACTAATAACCTCCATCAAGAAGCAATTCAATATTACCAACTCTTCCATCATTAAATGACACAATTATTCTTCTCTCATAATCATGAGTAGAAGCTTCAAGTGAAGTATTATTATATCTTGGCATAACCTTAATATATTCTCTCATTGCTCTATCAAAATTTTCACTTCTATTAACAAAATCATCACTGATAGTATAATTAGTAACGATTATCTTTCTAACATCTAAATAATTCCTAGATAGAAGTTTTTTACAATAATTTTCATTTGAAAGATGTAAGCAAATATCCTGATCTTCAAAAATATAATATCCTTCACTAGGTAAAGTAAGTAAAGTTTCTACTTTAGAATAATCGCTTTTTAAAATCATTTTTCTAATCATATGCATATCATAAATTGTTTCAATAGAATCATAATCAGCTTCTCTATCATAATCTCCAACAATTGGAATAATATTAGCAACAATAAATACAAAAAGTCCTAACACAAAAACAGCTGTAACAATTGTTTCTACTAAAACAAAACCCTTATTTTTCATAAGTCACCTCTATCATCTATAACAAGTTTATTATATTATAAAATATAAAATAATTCCATAAGAAATTAGAATAAATATATTTATTTACATTTGTTTTATATTTTTCTTTTTAAATAATTGATTATAAAAAAAAGATATTATATAATTATTTATATAAATAATAAAATAAGGGGCAAAAATATATGATAGAATATGATTTTGTAAATATGCCTATAGTTGATATTGTTAATAGAATTATAATATATGCATCTCAACATAGGGCAAGCGATATACACTTCGATCCAAGAGAAGATTGTATGATGATTCGTATGAGAATGGACGGAAGATTAAAAGACCATTCAAAAGTTCCAAAAATGTATGAAAAAAACTTAGCTACAAGAGTTAAACTTATTTCAAAAATGAATATTACTGAAACACGTATTCCTCAAGATGGTGCAATAAAAGGAATTGTTGATGGTAAAGAATTAGACATGCGTGTATCTGTACTACCAACGAATGAAGGAGAAAAAATAGTTGTCCGTCTTTTAGACTATACACAAAGTTTGGATGGATTAAATACTCTAGGATTTGCTCCAAATAATTATAAAAAAATAGAACGTTTATTAGACATACCTAACGGAATTATTTTAGTTACAGGTGCAACTGGTAGTGGTAAATCAACTACTACATATGCAATGCTTTCTGCCCTTAATACAGAAGATAGAAATATAATTACAGTCGAAGACCCAGTCGAAATGAATATTGAAGGCATCAATCAAGTATATGTAAACTCTGAAATAGGACTAACTTTTGCGAATGCCTTAAGATCAATATTAAGACAAGATCCAGATGTTATTTTAATAGGAGAAATTCGTGATAGCGAGACAGCTCAAATAGCAGTACGTGCTGCAATCACTGGGCACCTTGTATTATCAACAATTCACACCAATAGTGCCCTAAACACTATCGAGCGTCTTCTAGATATGGATGTTGAAAGATATCTATTAGCAACTGCTCTAAACGGAATAATATCCCAAAAACTAGCAAGGACTTTATGCCCAGATTGTAAAAAGAAACGTCCTACAACATCATATGAAAAACAAATATTTAGTAAAATACTTGGACAAGATGTAAAAGAAGTATATGAACCAGTCGGATGTGAAAAATGTAATCGAGGGTTCCGTGGAAGAATTGCTCTTCACGAAGTACTATTTCTAACAGATAAGATTCGCGAATTAATTAATGATGAAAATCTTGAAAAAGAAGAACTTAGAAAAGCTGTATATGATGGTGATACTACTACCCTTTTACAAGATGCTCTACAAAAAGTAGTTGATGGATATACAACATTTAAAGAAATATATAAAGCAGTCGATATAGACTTTGATCTTGAAAAAAGCATTAGAAAAGAAGTTCAAAAAGAAGAAAAAGAAAAAGCTAAACAAGAAAAACTTGAAGTTATCGACTTATATGATTCTAAAGATAGTAAAGTTCAGATTACTGCAAAAGAAATGAAAAAAATTAAAACTAAAGCCAAGGAAGATGCTGAAACCAAATATAAAAAGCATCCAGTAAAAGATAATGATTTAATAGATATATTTGAAGAAATGAATGAAGAGGATAAAGACAAAAAAGAAGATAAAGAATCTAAAAAGAAAAAAGAAAAAGAAAAAAAATAGATTAAAGTTGAACTAGTCAATAAAAATCTATTTTTTTTAATGCAATATTATATTATAAATCTCATTATTAATATCTTCTATACTTCTTAATTTATTATCTTTGATACATTCTACCTTATCCCAATTATAAAGTTCAGATAACTCAACATATGCCCTTTCAGCATTTTTTAGGTGCTCTGGGCTTTTTTCATGTTCATCTAAAAATTCTCTATTTTTTTCAAGTTCTTTAGTAAAATCATATGGAACATGCAAAAATATTGTTTTATCAGGTTTAGGAAGTTCTAATAACCAATATTCAAGTTTATCAATCCACTGATACATATAAAATCTTTCGTCTTTATCTTCAATTTTACATCCTTGATGAGCTAAATTACTTGTAACATATCTATCAAGTATTACATAATAGCCTTGATTAACATAATCTAAAACTCGATTTATATTATATTTTCTATCAGCAGCATAATAAAGACAAGCAATTTTAGGATCTAATTTAACAGCATCTGGAAAAAAACTATCACAAATTTCTGGTTTACCAAGATATGCACCACCAACTATTTTACCAGTAGGTGTATCATAACATGGAAAAGATAAAGAAACACATTTCTTACCATCATCTGTTAGTCTCTTAACAAGTAACTCAGATTGTGTTGCCTTACCAGAACAATCAGTACCTTCAATAACTATTATCTTACCTCTATCTTCCATAAACTCACTCTCCACTATTCATTATACCAAAAAGAAAAGAAAGTAACAACCTTCTTATCTTTAAATTAAATATTTAATGATTCTTTATCAAGAGATAAGAATTCATCTAAATATATCCCATATTCTGAATATAAACTAGTATTTAGTAATATAGAATGATCGTAAACTCTTTCATTTAAATTACTATAAATACTTTCATCATATTTGTATAAATCAATACTAAAATTAACCACATACTCTATATACTTTTGATTATTAAATTCAATAATAACTGAATGCAAGTTTTTATCTACTTTATCATTAATTTCACTTATCTTTTTTACAATATTAATAAAATTATCTTTAGTAATATCTTCTTCTACTCTAATATAATAATCTATTCTATTTCCATAAATATTATCAACTTCAGCTAAATAATCTTCAACTGAAATATCAGTATCTTTTAAATCTTGTAAATATTTACCCAAATTTTTATATATAGAATAAGACTCATATTTATTATTTTTTAAAACATAAGTAGAATTATCAATTCCTATACCTCTATAAATATAACTTTCTTTAACATTATTTAAGAAATTAAAACTAGATTTATACTTATCATCAACTTTATTTGCAATTATGTAAGTTATATAATTATCATAAAAACCACTATCTTGAAAATCTATTAGTTCAGGAAGAAGAGAAACACCATCTTTTAATGTTACTCTTTTTACGTAGAAACTAATATCTTTATCATCTTTCACTTTATAAATATCATCAACTATATCATCATTCTTACAGTCAAAATCGATATTTGCACTTGTTTGATAAGACCCTGTATCCACTTGTTGAATACAATAAGTGCTAACTCTTTCTAAAACTTCAAAATCTTTATTATATTTCTCTTTTAAGTAAGAGAGTATTTCATCATTTTCTAAAGATGACACATCATCAAAATACTTTCTTACTTTTTCATTAACAGGAATTACTTTATTTTCACTTTTTTCACCATTGCTATTATTACTAAAATAAATAGATCCACCTACAATAAATAACAATCCAATTATTATAAATATTATTGATTTTCTTTTCATAAATCCTCCTTTTATTCAGTAATAATATTACCCACCAACAAATGTAATTCTAGCAAGTCCGTCATAAACAGGACATTTATTATTAGAACTTCTTGCACATCCATAAGTTGAAGTACAATTACCACCCCATCTTATTCTTTCACTTCCAGAAGTAATTTTAACATTACATCCCCACATTCTAAATTCTTCTTTGACATTTTTGGCATTAGATGGATAATAATTAGTCCCATTATATGAATAATCTCCACAGTTATGACCAGAGTTATTAGCAGCAGAAACACCACCATAGTATCCTCCACCACCACCACCTAATCCACATTCTCCTCCAAAAAGTCCATCTTGACCTTTATAAGTAGATGTATGAGTAGCAGCTTGGCTATTATATGCAATTTTACTATTACTTAACACATCAGGATTACTATAAGCAGTGTCCCATCCTACAGCTCCACCGCCTCCTCCTGCAACTAGTATTCTACTAGAAGTTGCAGAACTTGTTCTAATGTCAGTAGCTCCACCGCCACCTCCACCAGCGTCATGTTTATAATATTCAGGCTCATCCCAGTCAGGCTCAGGATCTCCTCCACTACAGTCTTTACCACCAGCTCCACCGCCGTTCCATCCTCCAAGTCCACCAGGACTATGGAATTTTTCATTACAAACATCAGTTTTACCAACGAATTTAACTACATTCTTTTTATCAGCAGTGTATCCACCGATACCTCCAGCTCCACCAACGTATACATAATAATTTGTTCCCCCAGTTAATTCAAGAGTTGCAGTAATTTTATTACCTCTACCACCAGGAGTATAATTTCCATCTTCTCTTCCTTTACCTCCTTGAGCACCCCACAACTCTATTTTATAGTCACCAGTATATGTAGGTTTAAATGTTTGAGAAGCACCGGTATAATAGAATACTTTAGGAGTAGTACTTCCCCATATAGCATACAAAGTTGTATTAGCAGTTAAAGTAGCACTTGCTTTATTTCTATACGCAACTGCTCCGCTTGCAGATTTAGCCCATCCAGCAAAAGCATAACCAGATTTTGTAAATGAATTAGCAGTAAGAGTACAACTTGCACCCATATTACATGTTAAAGTACTCATCGATCCTGTTCCACCATTTGCATTAAATGTAACTTTTACAGTATTAATTTTCCATACTGCGTATAAAGTAGTGTCACTATTTAATGTTACAGCTGCATTATTTTGATATACAGCGCTTCCACTAGCACTTGTTGCCCATCCATTAAATGAATAGTTTGTTTTTGTAAACGTATTAGCAGGAAGTGTACAACTCGCACCCATATTACAAGTGAAATTGCTCATTGTTCCTGTTCCACCATTAGAATTAAATGTAACTTTTACAGTATTCAATGTCCAAACAGCATATAAAGTTGTATTGCTATTTAATGTTACAGTTGCATTATTTTGATATACAACACTTCCACTAGCACTTGTTGCCCATCCACTAAATGAATAATTTGTTTTTGTAAACGTATTAGCAGGAAGTGTACAACTCTCACCCATATTACAAGTGAAATTGCTCATTGTTCCTGTTCCACCATTAGAATTAAATGTTACACTAACAGTGTCAACTTTCCAAACAGCATATAAAGTTTTTTCTCCGTCACTAATAATATTTTTTATATCAGCTTCAGTACCATATTTAGGAGTATAACTAGAAGATGAAGGTATAACATCAGTAGCAGTTTCATCCCACCCAATTATTTTATATCCACTTCTTGTAAATGTAGTAGATGGAATCTTACATGTAGAATCATAATTACAAGTAAATTCACTTGTTGTATTAGATCCATTATTTGCATTTAATTTTATAGTAAATGTATTAGGATCCCATTTAGCGTAAAGTTCAACTCCAGATTTTTCGCTTACAATATCTAAGGAATTTATTGCATCACCATTTGCTGACTTTGACCATCCAACAAATCTATAACCTGATTTTGAAGGTGTACACAATTCTCCATTTTTATTATAAGGTTGCCCATATACAATTGTTAGAGTTTTTCCTTCACAAGATACATCTACACTTTGATTACTCCATGATGAACCTATATTATCATGATAAGTTATCGCTTGATTATCAGCTTTTATAGTCTTTTTCTCACACACTCCAACATTACCACTATCATCTTTAGTAAAACCATAAATATGATTATTACCAACAACTAAAGGTACTGAAATAGCATTATTATATTCAACATTATCATCATTTATTTTAATTCCTTTCTCAACGATTTTCCCTCTAGAATCTGTTGCTATAATATTAGCTACAGGATCCCCATAATACACGCCTTTTTCATACAATCCACCAGAAATTTGAATATAACAAGTTGGCATTGATTTATCAGCATATAAAAGGATTACACCTTTTGATATATTTAATCCAGTTCTATCAGATCCACAATCAGAAGAACTAATTTCTAAAGATTCCTCAGCACTTATATTCCTTTTTTCATAACAAGAATAATCCACGTCATTAAAAGTAAATACATTACTACTAGCATCCCCAGTGCTGTCTGGATCATAAAGTTTCCAACTAGTAACAGCGTCTAATGTATCTTCCTCCATATTTTCTTTTATTAAATCAGTAGTTTTTTTCATAACTAGTCCATTACCTGCATCATCAACAAGATTTATATAGAATTCATATCCATTATTTTCAGGAGAAATAACAACATAACTTTTATCTTTATCATAACTAGCAAACTTACTTTTTTCTGTATCGCCTTGCTCAAGTTCAATATATTCAAGAGGAACTATCATTATTTCCTCATCATCCAAAAATGACCCATACTCTCCCATTTCATATTCTGCCTTAACAGTTTCTACATACGCACTAGCAGTAGAAGCCATTGAAGCCTTCCCAGAATTAGTTATATACTTTTGTACTAAAGGTATTGTAATTATAAGAAGTATTCCAAGTATTATAATTACTGCTATAATTTCTATCAATGTAAATCCTTTTTTATTCATCTATTATCACCTATAATAATTATAATAAAAATATTATAATACGTCTATGAAAAAATTAAATTTTATGTTTTTTTTTTTTGAATAATAATAAAAAGTTGACAAATTAATATCAACTCTTACTTTCTTATATATTCTAAATGTTTAAATGAAACCCCATTTTCCTCTTTTTCACTGATGACATTTTTATCCCAAACTTCATTATCAATTTTTGGAAAATAAACATCTGCATCATTACATTCATCATTTATTTCAGTGATAAGCATTCTATTTGCATCTTCCATAAATAAGCTATAGATGCTACCACCACCTATGACCATAAATTCTTTATCATATTTACTAATATAATCAAGTATTTCTTCTTTTGAATGAAATACTTTAATACCTTTTATATTAAGATTACTTTTAGTCAAAACTAAATGTTCTCTATTTGGAAGAAGAACAGGCAAAGACATTAAAGTTTTTCTCCCCATAATAATAGGTTTACCAATAGTATTATCTCTAAAAAACTTCATATCCTCTTTGAAATGCCAAATTAAAGTATTATCTTTACCAAGTTCATTATTTTTGCCTATCGCTGCAATTAAAGTTAAATTACTCATATTAAACTCCTAAAGGAAACTTAAGTTGTGGATTCTTAGTTTTTATTTTTTCTCTTGGATAATCAATGATTTTTATATCATCTGGAGTAAATGAATAAAAATCTTTTTTATCTGGATTTAGCCATATTTTAGGTTTACAATCAACAGGTTCTCTATTTAACATTTCTATTGCTTGATCAATATGTCTATCATATATTTGAATATTATCATAACTCCAAGTGAATCTTCCAGGAACAAGATTTGTGTGTCTAGCCACTAAATGTTGTAAAACTAAATACTGAATTTGATTTATTGCCCCAGCTGTAGCAAAGTCACTAGATCTTTGAGTAAGCATTAAATCAAGATAATCAACGCCATCTCGTCCATGTCTTACATTCCACATAGTTAAAAAAGCACAAGGTTTTAATCCATGTTTTTCTTGAAAATCATCATCTTGCCACAAAGAAATAATATGACGTCTTCCATCAGGATTTTCTTTTAAGTCTTTAAGTAAATTTTTCATAAGCTTATGACGTCTTATAGTTTCACCATAAACAGAGCCAATTGTTCTATCTCCAATATCCCACTCATCCCACCAAGTAACACCATATTTGTCTTTCAATACTTCAAGATTATTTGATTCATCTTGGTAAATCCATAATACTTCTCCAATACTTGATTTTACAGCAATTGGTCTAAGTGTCGTAATTGGAAATTCTCCTTTAGTAAGATCATATGTACAAATACCATGATTAACAGATAAAGTATGAGCTTTTTCATTATCTTCATAATGAGGTCTAGGATTAATATCCATAGTACCTTCTTGTAAGATTCTATCAAGTATCTGTTTGGTATACATATCTCCTTTTGTACCAATTGGATTATTATTATCATCTAATAGTTTACTACCATTAGTTTTTACTTCTTTATAACTATCTCTTTTAAGTTTAATAGGTTTAGAATTATCAAGAAGTAACTGTTTGTTAATATAATCGATATCAACTTTTTTCATACAAAACCTCCTACATTTTTGATTCATCTATTACATTACTGTTTTCATCAAAATCAAGATTTATAAATCTTCTACTAGCTAAGTAGTCACACATATGAACAAATTTTTCCATTGGAACTTTAGGAAGTGGCAAAATTATATCACTATAACTATTTGTATTCCAAGGTCCCATATGACTTGCTACGCTACTAGAAACTTTTAATATGTCCAGATCATTCATATTTAAGTTTTTTTGATTTTCTTTAACATATTCCGAAGCTAAAATCGGATGATCAAATCTAGTATATTTTTCTTTCTCACCCTTACCATATTTAAGTCCATCATGCACTAGTAATGCAATAATTATTAAATCTTTATCACGAGATGTATAAGGTTTACCAATTATTGGATTAGAAAGCATCTCATAGGCAAATTTGCATGCTGACTTAACATGACGAGTAAGTCCTCCATCTCCTTGTGCATATTTAGGATGATATTTGCCAGTACTAGATGCATCTACTTTAAAAAAATAATCTGGTAAATGAGAAACTAAATATTTAGCATCACTTCTTAAATCTTCATCTTGTATATATAAGTATTCATATTTAAATACTTCTTCTTTTTCATTTTCACTCATTTTAAACATCCTCCAATAAAATTAACTATAATAGAATTAGATACATATAACCTATTAGAAGGAATATAAATATTATCTTTATCATCTATTAATAGTTTTTTATTTATCAAATCCATTATATCAAATGTATCTAAAAGATTTAAAGAATATTTTTTATAAAACTCTTTTTTATTAACACCTTTAGTTTTTCTTAGCCCTAACATCATTTCATTTTCCATCATTATCTTTTTAGAAACGATCTCACTATCTTTTATGTACTTTCCATCAATGTACTTATTAAGACTTTTAGTATTACTATATCTAAAATCATCTATATAACCAGACGCCCCCAGTCCAAATCCATAATAAGGTAAATTATTCCAATAGACCAAATTATGTTGTGACTCTTTTCCATCAAGAGAAAAATTGCTTATCTCATAATGATTATATCCTTTTTCACTAAGATATTTAATTATATAATAGTACATTTTTTCTTCTTCTTCTTCATCAAGCGGAAGTGTTTTATCAATAAATAGTTTTGTATGTTCTTCAATAATTAAAGAATAAATAGAAATATGGCTTGGTTCTAGCTTAGTAACAAAATCTAAATCATTTTTTAACTCATCTAATGTCTCAGATGGAAAAGCATACATCATATCAATATTAATATTATTAAAATATTTTTTAACCAAACCTATCTTTTTAATTATTTCATCCTTTTTATTATATCTATTTAAAAAGCTAAAGAATTTTTGATTTACAGTTTCTATTCCTATACTCACTCTATTAACACCAAATTTATGAAATAATTTAAGTTTTTCTTCTTCAATATCATTTATATTAACTTCGATAGTAATCTCACAATCACGAGATATTTTGATAGTTCTCAATATCTCAAATAGTTGTTTTAATTCGTCTATGCTTAAAGAACTAGGGCTCCCTCCTCCAATATACAAAGTTTTAATAATATTACCAATATATTTTTCTTTAATTTCTTTATTAAGTGCTAGAAGATACTTATCAACAAATGGTTTATAATAAAACATCTTGCAAAAGTCACAATATGAGCAAATAGATTTACAAAAAGGGATATGAATATAAACACTACTTGGCATGGGATAAATTCTCACATCTTGAATCAGTTAATTTATATTTAACTTCTTCATACAATTCTAAGTCAACAAGTTTAAGTCTTCTTGTTAAATCTCTGTAAACAGTCCAAAAAGAAGTATTAGTCTTTTCAGCAACTTCTAATACAGTTAATCCACTCAAAAATAATTTAGCATTTAAAAGTACTCTTTTTAATACTTCTTCATTCTTTACATCTTTGACTGTATTATTATCTATTTTTTCTCTTAATAACTCAACTTCTTCATGAGAAATTTTCATATATCTATGAGAATAATCGCTTACAGTAGCATTACTAATAGGGAAATAAGTTTTAGTGAAATATCTAGCTGTTTTTCTAGTTGAGTCCCCAGTTTCTTTAATATGCTCTCCAATCATTATAATTCTCTCGTTTCTTTCTTCTTCACTAGTTAATGTTCTTGCCATTTTATTCACCATCCATTGATAATACACTCATGAAAGCTTCCTGTGGAAGTTCTACACTTCCAACCTGTTTCATTCTTTTCTTTCCTTCTTTTTGCTTTTCAAGAAGTTTTCTTTTTCTTGTTATATCTCCGCCATAACACTTTGCAAGTACGTCTTTTCTCAAAGCTTTAATAGTTTCTCTTGCAATTACATGATTTCCAAGGCTTGCCTGAATTGGTACCTCAAACAACTGTCTTGGTATTGATTTTCTTAAAGATTCAACAACACTTCTTCCACGAGTATATGCGAAATCTTTATGAACAATAACAGACAATGCGTCAATTACTTCCCCATTAAGCAATATATCCATCTTAACTAAATCACTTGCTTTATATCCAATCATTTCATAGTCAAAAGATGCATACCCCTTAGTAAATGATTTTAACTTATCAAAAAAGTCATAAACAATTTCAGATAGAGGTAATTCATAATGAATATTAACACGTGTTGGATCTATATAAGAGATTGAAATATAATTACCACGCTTATTTTGACATAATTCCATAATTGGTCCAATATACTCTGAAGGAGTAAATATACTAGTTCTTATGTAAGGTTCTCTTATTTCTTTTAATAATGTTTTATCAGGCATTTTATTAGGAGCGTCTACTAAAATTATATCTCCATTAGTTAGTACTGCTTCATATACAACAGATGGCGCAGTAGTAATTAATTCAATTCCAAATTCACGTGTTACTCTTTCTTTTATTATATCCATGTGTAATAACCCTAAAAATCCACATCTAAAACCAAATCCTAATGCCGTTGATGTTTCAGGTTCAAAAACTAAAGATGCATCATTAAGTTGTAATTTTGATAAAGCTTCTCTCAAATCTTCAAATCTAGAAGACTCTATTGGAAAAAGCCCACAAAAAACCATTGATTTCATCGCTTTATATCCAGGAAGTGGGCTCTTTGCAGGATTATTAGCAAGTGTTATAGTATCTCCTACTTTAACATCACCAAGACTTTTAATACTAGCGGAAATAAACCCAACTTCACCACTGGTTAATGATTCTTTCTTTACTTCTTTAGGAGTATTTACATATAAATCAATAACTTCATACTCTGCTTTAGTTTCCATCATTTTAATAGTATCATGCAGTTTTAAAGTACCATTAAAAACTCTAACAGAAATAACAACTCCCCTATAAGAATCAAAAATACTATCAAAGATTAAAGCCTGCAAAGGAAGATTATTGTCTCCTTTAGGTTCAGGTATTTTCTCTACTATTCTATCTAAAAGTTCTTTAATTCCTTCACCAGTTTTAGCACTAGTAAGGATTATCTCATCTTCATCAAATCCTATTAAATCCATAAGTTCTTTTTTTACTTTAGGTATATCTGCACTTGGTAAATCTATTTTATTAATTACTGGAATAATAGTTAAATTATTATCAAGAGCAAGATATAAATTAGCTAATGTCTGAGCTTCTATTCCTTGCGATGCATCCACTAAAAGGAGTGCTCCTTCACATGATGCTAAACTTCTTGATACTTCATAAGAAAAATCGACATGTCCTGGAGTATCAATTAAATTTAATGTATATTCCTCATTATTATAAATATATTTTAAAGATGCCGTATTAAGTTTTATTGTAATACCACGTTCACGTTCCAAATCCATTGAATCTAATAATTGTGCTTTAGCTTCTCTTGAACTAACTGCATGAGTTTGTTCCAAAATCCTATCAGCCAAAGTACTTTTGCCATGATCTATATGTGCTATGATTGAAAAATTTCTAATATGGGATTTATCCATAAGTATCACCTACTTCAACATTATTTATTATAATATCTTAAAGAAAGAAAAGATAGTAAAAAAAGAAAAAACTGAATAATCAGTTCAGGTTTTTGATTTCATTAAAAGAAAGATTTATTATTTTTAAAACATCATTTACCATTTTTTCTTTAATCATTTTTCCTGCAATCTCATATGTTGCTATATAACAACATTATCACTCTATCATTTACTAATTTTTTCTATTTCTTGTTTTGATAAACCAGTATATTGTGATATATCGCTAATTGATACATTCCTTTTCAACATCTCTTTTGCTACTGATATTAGTCCTTCTAGTTTTCCTTCTTTTAATCCTTCTAGTTTTCCTTCTTTTATTCCTTCTAGCTTTCCTTCTTGTAATAATCTATTATTAATCGCTTCTTGTATCATCTTATCTTCTAGTTCTTTATCATATAGCCCTATTACATTTTCTTCTACACTTGCACTTTCCGCATCTCGCCTATATTCTTCCATAACCATTTCCTCCTTAGATAAGCTATCAATCTCTTTTGTCTTCTCCTCATTAAAGATTAACATTAGTTTCTCAAGCTTTGTTAATTCACCTTTATTATAATATTTTTTCCTTAT
>JAFUTR010000010.1 GCA_017477845.1 Bacilli bacterium | reverse complement strand
TTAAATCTTTAACAATCTTTTCTTTTTCTTCTGGTGTTCTCATATTATTCTTTCTCATTATTATTCCTCCTAAAAATATTATTACATAAAAAAATGTAGAACACTTCTTTTTTTAGTGTCTACATTTATTGTATCAGTCTAAAAAACTTCTTTTTTAAATTTACTTATATAAAATAATTGTGTACAATAAATATGAGGAGAAAAGTATGTTAAAAGTAAAAAATATAGTTAAATATTATGGCGATAATTGTGCTGTAAATAATTTATCTTTTGAAGTTAAAGACGGTGAAATATTTGGACTACTTGGAGAAAATGGAGCAGGAAAAACAACAACATTTAGAATAATACTAGGGCTTCTTGACTCTGATAATGGAGAAGTAACTTTAAATGGAGAAAAAATAGATTACTCAAAAACCGATAAAATAGGTTATGTTACAGAAGAAAGAAGTCTACTTACTAAAATGACAGTAAAAGAACAATTAATATATTATGGAGTATTAAAAGGATTAACAAAAGAAGAAGTATTAAATAAAATGGATGATTTACTAAAAGAATTTGATATTCTAGATTATAAAAATAGAAAGATAAAAGAATTATCAAAAGGAAATCAACAAAAAATACAATTTATATCTTCAGTTATAAATGATCCTATACTTTTAATACTTGATGAACCTTTTACAGGACTTGATCCTATAAATGTTGCAATGTTTAAAAACTACATTAGAAAACTTCAAAAAAGTGGTTGTTCAATTATTTTTTCATCACATCAAATGGAGCACATTGAAGAGTTTTGTGAAAAAATGGTTATCTTAGTTAAAGGAAAAAGTATATTAGAAGGATATATTAAAGATATTAAAAAAGATTATAGAAAACATAATATCTTTATAAAAGGAGATATTAATATTGATGAAATTAAAAAAATAAAAGGAGTAATAGAAGTAATTAAAAAGGATGACGAAGTAATGGTAAAAATTGAAGACTATGACATTGTTTCTAAAGTATTTAAGAAAATATCAAACTGTGAAATTACTAAATTTGTAGTAGAAGAAGCAACACTTAATGAAATATTTATTTCAAAAGTAGGTGAAGTAAAATGATGAAGAAATTTTGGTTTTTAACTAAATATGGATTAAAAAAGAAATTTAAATCTAAATCTTTTATTATATCTAATATCATTATTTTTATACTTTTATTACTTGCTTTAAATGCTGACTCTATAATATCTTTATTTGGTGGAGACTTTACTGAAAATGTAAATGTATATGTAATAGATGAAACTGAAAAATCTTTTGAATTAATAAAAGAAAATTATAAAAGTTTAAAAACAAGTATAGGTGAAGAAGATGAAACTAATATAGTAAAAAGTGATAAAAATCTTTCTGAACTAGAAAAGGAAATAGAAGGAACAACTGACATAATAATCACAATAAATAGTGATGAAGAAAACTATATTAGTGCAAATATAATTACAGAAAACTATATTGACACAATGACATATCAAGCCTTAGTACAATCACTTAACACAACAAAATATCAATTAGCACTTGAAGATAGTAATATTAATATAGAAGAATTAAATAAAATATCCACTCCACCAACTATTGAAAGAACAATTTTAGATGAAAGTAAAAACACAGAAGAAGAGAATATGAATACCGTTATGAGTGTAGTATTTCCGACAGTTATTTTACCATTCTTTATGCTTATAGTATTACTTGTTCAAATGATTGGTGGAGAAATAAATGAAGAAAAAACAACAAGAAGTATGGAAATAATAATATCTAATGTATCTGCAAAAGTTCATTTCTTTTCTAAACTAGTAGCTAATAATTTATTTGTAATAATTCAATCAGTTTTATTGTTTGTTTATGGTGGCATTGGTTTTTTAATAAGATCTTTAACAAGCTCTGGTGCCAACTCAAACTTTACAATTGAAATAAATGATGCTATATCATCACTTTCAAAGTCAGGTATCCTAGATAAATTATATTACATAATTCCAATTACAATAGTTCTTATAATTTTATCATTTGTCGCATATTCACTAATTGCAGGAATTCTAGCAAGTATGACAGTTAATGCAGAAGACTTTCAACAAATACAAACTCCAATAATGATTATATGCTTCATTAGTTATTATTTAGCAGTAATGGCAAGTATGTTTAATGGAAGTATCCTAATAAGAATTTTAAGTTATGTTCCTTTAATATCGTTTTTATTATCACCGGCTTTATTAGTGATTGGCCAAATTGGAATACTAGATGTAGGAATATCTATTATCCTTTTAATTATTTTTTGCTTTATTTTATCTAAATATGGACTTAAAATATATAAAGTAGGTATTTTAAATTATTCAACTGATAAAATGTGGAAGAGAATATTTAAAGCAGCTAAAATGTGAGGTTTTTTATGAAAAAATGTGTAATTATATATAACAAACATAGTGGAAAAAAGAATAAAAAAGATTTTATAAGTGATTTTGTGGAAATACTTAAAGATAATAACTATAAAGCAGAAGTTATGGAGTCAAAATATAAAGGACATGTCGTTGATATAGTAGAGTCTCTTCCAAATAATACTGATTTAGTAATATCAATTGGAGGAGATGGAACATTTAATGAATCAATGAGAGGAAACTTTAAAAGAGATAAAAGACTTGTCCTATCGCATATTCCTTTAGGAACAACAAATGATGTTGGGAAAATGTTTGGATATGGAAAAGATCCTGTATCTAATTTAAAATTACTTATGAATGGTGTTAAAAGAAAAATGGATATTTGTACAATTAATGATGATCCGTTTATCTATGTAGCAGGTTTTGGAAAATTTATGAATATTCCATATGAGACAAGTAGAAAAACAAAGAAAAGATTTGGCTATCTTGCTTATGTTATGAATGCTACAAAAAACTTTTTTCAGACCACAAAATTACATGACGTTAGTTATATAATTGATGGTGAGGAATACAGTGGACTTTACTCATTCATGGTAGTAACAAATGCAACAAGAATTGCTGGGATGAAAATATTTGATAATATAAAACTTGATGATAACCAATTTGAAATACTTTTTTGTAACATAAAAAAAAGAAAAGACATTATAAAGTCTTTAATGAGATTAAGAAAACATGATATCGCACATGTTCCAGGATTTTACTATCATGCTTCAAATAATTTAAAAATAAGAATTAATGATGAAAAAGGTCTTCCTTGGTGTTTAGATGGAGAAAAATATCTAGTATCAGGAAATGAAATAGATATAAGAATAGATAGAAATACAACAATAATGTTACCAAGAACAAAAGTAGATGAATTATTTAAAGAAAAGTAATAATTAAAAAAAGCTAGATTTTTCTAGCTTTATTTCATATAATTATTACTTTTTAATTTTGAAATAATCTTATCTTCTGAAACATTTCCTTCATATCTTTGCATCTTTGATTCTTTGCCATTTACCATAAATAGCGTAGTAGGAGTACCAGTAACATTATATTCTTCATCAAATTTATTATATTCTTCTTCACTTAAATCTGAAATATTAATAACGTATCCAACTACATCATTATCGTTTAATACTTTCTCAAGTTTAGGAATATATTCTTCACAATAATGACATCCATCTTTTTCTACAACAAAGAAAAATGTTTCTTTACTTTCAATCATAGAATTTAATTTAGAATAAGATATTTCTTTTAAATTACTTTCTTTATTACATCCAGTAAATATAAATACAAGAGAAATAACTAGTAATAAACTTTTTATTTTTTTCATTTCTACACCTCAAAAGAAATAATAACATAATAATATAAAATTTTCAAATAAAATGACTTGGAAATGAATGTGAAATGTAGTAGAATAATATTTAGATAATAAGATACGATATGATAATATGTAAACAAGACTAAATATTAGTATGAGGTGATTATATGCTTAAAAAAATATATAAAGGAATAATGTTAATTTCTTTTGTTATATTAATTGCTTTTACATTTGGAAAAATATATGTATTAGCAGCAACAGATCCTAAACTTGGAAATAGTTTTGGAAGTTATAACCCTAGTATACCAGATAAGAAAACTACAGGAACAATAAAAACAACGTCTAATTCTGAAGCTACTGATGGATTTGGTATTTACATAAAATTAGTTAAATATAATTCATCTACAAAGAAAGAAGATACTGTAGGTACACCAGTATTGCTATATAGTGGTAATTTATTTTCTGATATTACTAATGTAAATAGCGCCGCAAAAAATGCTACAATTAGCGGAGGGAATGCTATTGTTGGACAAGAGTATTATCGTGGTGGAAGTAATCCGCCAGCAGGGCATCCAAATGCAATCAGACTTGTAGGCGACCAAGCTTTTCCTACTGGAGTTCCTGTTACTCCTACGGTTGATAGAGCTACAGGAAGCGTTATATACAAAGTAGGAACAAATTTGCAAAATATTAATGGAAAATGGGTTGATACTGGTGGAGTTTGTCATAAATCATCAAACAGTGTTTTTGGAGCAGAAAAGGTTTCATATTACAAAAGAGTTGATATAAGGTTTTTATATGATGGCACGATTTATGATAAAAATGGAAAATTATTATTAACTGAGAAGACAATAAAGGGTTTACCAACATATGATAAATACAAAAATAAAATTTATAAATCTGCAGTTGATTTATCTAAATTAAGCAATATTTATACATATGCAGATACATATCTTTTTGGAAGTAATAGTAATGTATACAATAGTGATTCAAAAATTTTTAGAACTAATGGAGGAAGAGGAATTGTTACTTTAACAATGATAAGAAATGCATTTAATGCAACTATAAGTGCTTCTGAGTTAGATTCATACTACATATCTATAGAACCAGTAATAAGACAAAAAACGGACGTTGTAGTAAGTAGTTGGACAACAACTCAATCATCAACTAGCAGTGGTGGTAGTGCTTTGTTAAATTGTAAATGTAGTGTAGATGAATCTAAAACAAAAACAGCAGCAGTTTGTAGTGGATCATGTACTCATTCTTATGATTGTAGCTATTCTAAATATGAAGCAGACGCCTGCGGAGGAAAAGGATGTGTTGTTAATAAAAGTAAAACATGTTCTGAAGAAGGTAGTTATATATCTACAGGAACTTGCGCAAGTTATTCTTATACAAGTACATCTACATTAATAACAAATCACCTACAAAAAATATCAGTTATACAAGTTGCAAGAGATTATAAAACAACTACAAATAACTCAGTTAATAATAAGATAAAATCAATTGCCAATTTAACATCTAGTAATTGCATGCAAAATAATCAATATAACGATTGTCACTGCGTTTTAGATGGATCAAATGTATGTCATAATGTTTATGAACACTTTATTGGACCAACACTAGCTAAAGCTATAGTAGGAACTACTTCAAATAATAAATATAAATTTGGTGATGGAATAAATTCTCCAAATCCAAAAATTGCAGAAACAAATGCAGTAGGAGTAGGGTACTGGTGGATGCCTCAATTAATTGATTGTAAAAAAGAATGTGGTGCTGGTGGAAATACAGATGATTTCCTAAAATGTGCAGAAAACTTTTGTGATAATCAAATCGGAAATGATACAAGAGCAAATGTAGTAAAACTAAAAAGAAATTGTATTTTAAATGCTTGTGGTTATTGGTATGGAATGGATCCTAAAACAGGAGATACTTCACCAGAAAATCCAGATAAACAATCAAAAAATAGCTGTGCAAACGCTAATCCATATCAAAATAGATCAGTAAACTTAAATAAAGAAAGACTTGGTGCAGATGCAACATCTTTATGTAGTATGTCTAATGATAAAAAATTAGAAGATATAAAAGGTGTCTATGTAACTTGTGATGGAGATACAATAACAGACTTTGACAAAAAAGAAAATGAGAGCCCACCATCATTTGATATGAGAACCTATATTAATGTAGCATGTAAAGAATCAAGTGCATTCAAATTTACTGATGTTTCACAACATGTGTATGTTGCTGGTGAGGGAATTGATTATAATGCAAAATTGATTGGTGAAAAAGAATGTACAATATTCTTTAACCTTGAACAATGGAAATTTGACTATGCAACTATCCATAGTGAAGATAAAGTAAGACAAAATAGATTAAAACACATTTATACCGTTTACAATAACTTACTAAAAGATGGCTATAACCATAAAAATAGTGGGTACTGGACACAAGTTCTTAATGAAGATACTGGAAAAATGGAAGATGCATTTGATGAGAATGATGGAAAAATATCTTTAAGTGATTATGAATATGACTACAACAAAGTTGGTGTATCTTCAAAAGTTTTAGAAACAATTAGAAATGAACGTGAAAAAGAAAATGAAAAAGATAGCGAAATATTAGAAAATATAAAAGTAGAGACTACAACTAATCAAAATATAATTAAAAATGAAACTGTAACAATGATTAAGAGAAACTCTTCTACAACCGCTAATGTTAATAAGTATCTTCAAGTAAGTAAAGTTAACTCATATTATGCATTTCAAAAAAGGTGTATATCTAATGATGGAAAAGCAACACCTTACTTATCAACTGCTCCAGATGATGTATGCTATACATCAGAAATAAATTACACACCAGTTAAGTTCTATGCTCAAAACAAATATTATACTAATATAGCAGCGACACCTAACAAGAGATTTGCAAATCCAGAATTACGTCATGATATAACATCAACAGTAGCAGTTCCAGTAACAAGTGCAACAGGAGCAAGTAACTACTATGAAAACAAAGAAACATGTGAATACAAGATAGATGATAATGGTGCAAGTTGTCAAATAATAATAGAAGTACAACAAGGAACAGAACCATTAGGATATGATATCTATGAAGGACAAGATGGAAGTCCTGTCAAAGTAGTAGCATACTTAAATTACAAGGATAATTTAGATAGTACTGACGAAATTCAAGATATAAAAATGAAAGTAAGAGGAGAAGAAGTTGAATTAGCTGATTATAGAAAAGAAATAACTATAGTAAGAGAAACAACTCAAGCAGTTGAAGATGTTGAAATAGAAGGAATAATAACTTCTAAAAAAGGCGTTACTTATACCTGCGATAAAACAATTCATTTATTAAAGCACACAACATGTGGACAAAAATGTACTATAAACAAAGTTAACGATACATTATATGAAGTTGAATCAATTGGTTCTAAGAAAAATGAAACTAAAGGATGGTTTTATTCCCTATCAACTGATATGACTAGAAGAAAAATAACTAAATCAGTAATAGATAGTAAATATTATGTAAGATTAACAAGACCTCTTGGAACAGTTGAAAAAGGATTTAATACAGATACAAGAATCTTATTTGGATATGTTCAAAATATGCCAAATTTAACTGATGAAACAAAAACAGGATTCTGCCGTGATTACTGTAGAACAGATAATGATTTACCAAACTGCGTAAAAGAATACAAACCTGCAGAAATAGGAAAGATTGCTGAGTATTGTAGTAAACATTATCAAGAAGATGTAAATAACTACGAAAGTCAAACAGACTGTGTTAATAGATGTACAGCTAAAGCATGCCCAAATGATACAAGAAACTTAGATATTGTAAATACGTATTGTGATGATTTTGAAAATCTTGGATATAACAGTAAAGAATTATGTATAAATAGATGCTACTACTGCCCAGAATGCAGTAAAACATATGTATATAGACCGGTAAATGTCTACAACCCATTCCCTTATTCAAGTGTAAGTAATGAATTATTAGGTTACCAAAAAGGAGATAGAATAATTGGCTCAAACTGGTATGGATTAAGTCACTATATAACAGATGATGATAATGACCAAACAACAGTTACAGGGCCACAAGCAAATCAAAGTGTAGAGTATGAAATAAACTTAGATATGGCTATGATAGAAAGAATAAGAAATGATACTGCATCTAAAGCAAGTGATAACTTCGATCCATATACAGATTACGAGTATGCTGAAGGAAGTGGATATGGTTATAATGAAATAGGACCATATAAGAGTAAATTTATAAGAGAAGATTTTTCTGAAATCTTTGTAGTAAGACCAACAGGAGATTGATAGGAAGTGATAATTAATGAGTGAAACAATGTGGATGTATTTATTCTTATTCCTAGGACTTTTAGGATTAGTATTAATAAACATATTTGGAAATGTAATAGTTAGTAATGAACAAGATTATTACCTACTAAAAGAAGTAACAGAAGCTGCTATGCTTGATTCTGTTGATTTAAAAGCATATAGAGAAGGTGTAGGCTGGGATGGAATTACAATGGACAATGATAAAAAAGATTCTATGCATTGCGAAGCAAATATACCTGGAACAGTAAGAATAGTTGAAGAAAAATTCGTAGAAAGCTTTGTAAGAAGATTTGCAGAAAGCGTACAGCTTAATAAAAAGTATAAAATAATAATTCATGATATTGATGAATGTCCACCAAAAGTTTCATTAACGCTAATTGTAAGAGAAAAATTTGATTTTGTTGGATTCTTTGGAAATTCATCTTTAGAAGTTAGTGAACAAGATATAGTTAATTCACTTACTGGAATACTTGAAAATAGAACTAGTGAATATTAAACAATTAAAGCCCTAATAAAAGGGCTTTTTTAAAAATTGTAAAAAAAACTATGAAGAAAATCTAAAATGTAGTAAACTATAATTAGAAAAATAGAAAAGGTGAAAAAATGAAAAAAATATTAATTTATATTCTTTTGCTATTGGTTATACTTCCTTTAACTGTGCATGCAGAACAGTTATGTATAAAAAAAGTGTATGAAGAATTAGCAGCAAAAGTAAATGAAGTTGAAATAAAAATGACTGAAAAAGATGATCAAATTGAAGTTGAAGTAACAAATGTCGATAAAGATTTAATGATTTACTACAACGGAAATACATATGAACCAATTGATGGTAAAGTAACTATTATAATGGATAAAACTACAAATAATTACGATTTAAAATTTTATGGCGGATATGATCATGCATGTGTAGAAGAATATATTGCTACAAAGAGATTATATAATAAATACTCTGAAAAAGATGAATGCAACGGAAATGAAGAATGGGAATTATGTCAAAAAGAGTATGATGGTTATATTAAAGATGATGAAGAATTTGAAGAAAAACTTAATGAATATTTAAAAAGTGATGAAAAAAAAGAAATTGAAAGTGAAAAGAAAAACAATAAGCAAAAGTTTATTTTGATTACATTATTAGTTATTATTATATTTGGAATATGTGGATATAAAATAAATAATAATAAAAAGAATAAAAAAGGAAAGAGTGAATAAAATGAAAAAGAATTATTTTATAATTGCTTTACTACTATTTTTATCACTTTCAAAAGTTAATGCACAACAGCTATGCACATCATCGAATTATAGTAAAGTAAAAAAAGAGGCTTATAACGTTAATTATACATATGAAATGGAAAGATCTTCAGATAATGAAGTGTATTTTCAAGTAAGAGTCATGAATTTAAAAAAAAGTATAATGCTTATATATGATGAAACGGTATATGAATATTCAAATACTGGGGATACATTTTTATTACCTAAAAAGTTTGAAGGTGGAGAGACAGTTGAATTTAAAATATATGGAAGTTATGATTCACCATGTCCTGAAGAATTAATGTATTCGAAAAAACTAAAAATTCCAAAATATAATATCTACAGTGAAGAAGAGGAATGTTTTGAATATGAAGAATTTGAACTATGCAATAAATGGTACCAAGGAACTATTCCCAATAAAGCTTATTTTACAGAAAAATTAGAGGAATATAAAAAATCAATAACAAAAGAAGAACCAGTAAAAGAAGAAAAAGATAATCATTCATTAATTAACAAAATAATTGATTTTTATGTAGATAATATAATTATAACAGGATCTATAACGATACTAATAATTGGTATTGTATTCTATTTTGTAATAAGAAGTATAATTAGAAAAAGAAAAAGAGTAAAAATAGATTTTGACTTTAAAGTTTAATTTAAAAGTGATGATAATTTTTCATCACTTTTTTATTACTCTTTTATTGCCTTTTTTTAATCTTTAGAGTATACTTAATTTAAAGTAGAATAGTAACAGATATTCTAAACATGGAAATGAAAGGGTGAAATAAAAATGAACAACAATTTAAATACGTCAAAGTTTAAAGATTTATTTAAAAGCAAAAATTTTATAGTAGGATTATGTGGAGTACTTGCAGTACTTGTACTTGTTATTGGATATAATGTTCGTATCAATAGAGCAACTAGTCCAGTAAGAGTTCCAGTTGCAAGCCATAAATTAAAAGCAAGGACTCAAATTACAGATGAAGATATAGAAACTATTGAAATGCCAAGAAATGCCTTAGGAAATAATTATTATTCAAAAAAAGAGAGTCTTATTGGTAAATATGTTAATGTTGATACTTCAATACCAGAAGGAAGTTTATTTTATAGTGGAGCAGTAGTAGATGGAGCAGATTTACCTGATGCTGCACTTTTAGAAGTTCCAGATGGAGAAACACTTTACTATTTAACTGTTAATATGTTAACAAGTTATACTAATTCAATACTTCCTGGAAGATATATAGATATATATGTTTCAACAAGAGAAAACAATCAAGCTTTGGTTGGAAAACTTCTTGAAAACGTAAAAGTATTACAAGTAAAAACAGCAGATGGTGAAAATGTGTTTGATGATGCAGACGCAAGAAAAGTTCCATATGTAGTTTTATTCTCATTACCTGAAGAACAACACTTATTATTAAGAAAAATAAATGCTATTAACAATTATTCAATTACAGCGAGTGGATCATCTTTTGCAAGAATTGAAGTAATTCCTGTACCTACAACAGCATTCTTTAAAGATGAATCTGAGGGAGTAAAAACTGAAGTTTCTAGTAAATACTTAAGAGATTTTGTCCTAAATTTATCAGCAGAAATTGAAGAAGAAGAGGAAGTTCTAATAGAACAAAAAACTGAAGAAACTAAAAAAGATACTGAATAAAAAGAGGTGAAAGTCTATGAACTTTGGAAATATTGGCTTTGCTAATGTTTCTGGTGATACTAGTGCTAATAATTCTTTTGAAAATCAAACTCAATCAGAACAATCACAAGTTGTTAATGTAAGTCAGGAACAACCAATAAATCAACAGCAAAACAGTAATACTCAAGTAGCACAAACACAAACTGTTAATAATCAACCTATTGTACCAGACTTAATGGCTGGAGTTAAAGAAGCACAAGAAGCAAAAGCACTTGAAGAAGCACAAGCAATTGAAGACTTCAAAAATACTACAACTAAAAAGACTAATTATGAAAAAGATGCAGATAACTTTTCTCAAATAGATTTTGGGCCATTAAAAAAATACCTAGATGATGATAATATCACTGATATATCTTATAGTAATAATGGACAATTATGGCTAAAATCTCTTGATAAAGGTGTTTATAGAGCAGATCAACAAGATGTTGATAATGCATTAATAGAAAAAATAGCTTTCCAGTGTTCAAACGTCATGGGAAAAACATTCAACATGGCTCATCCATTTTTGGACTCAGAAAGTGCTGAACTTCGTATGAACTTCGTACATGAGTCAATAGCAAGAAATGGAATAGCAGTTGTTTTTCGTAAGACACCAGCAAAAATAAGACTAGAAAAGCAAAAACTATTAAAAGAAAAATATGTAAGACTAAGTATTCATGATTTCTTAATAAATTGTGTTAAAGGTCACTGTAACATAATTGTTTGTGGAGAAACAGGTTCAGGAAAAACTGAGCTTATCAAATACTTAGCAAGTCATACTGCAGAAAATGAAAAATTAATTACTATAGAAGATACACTTGAACTTCACCTTGATAGAATTTTTCCACATAGAGATATAGTTGCAATGAAAACAAATAATATCGCATCATACTCAGATGTTCTAGTAACTTGTATGAGACAAAATCCTATATGGATTTTATTATCAGAAGTTCGTAGTGCAGAAGCAGTAACAGCTGTTCGTAACTCTATTTCATCAGGTCACTATATCTTATCTACAATACACGCTGATAAAGCAGAGTCTATTCCACACCGTATGTATAGTTTGCTAGAATCAAATATAGATGTAGAACAATTCTTAAAAACAATATACCGTTATGTTCAAATAGGAGTATTTGTTCGTGGACGTTACAGTGCAACTGAAAAAAGATTCGTTCGTGAAATAGCAGGAGTTTGTGAATTCTTTGTAACTGAAGACACAAATGAACCTAAATTCAACAATATATATTTAAAAAATGTAGCAGGAGAAGAAAAGTATACAGAACCAACAAAATATATTAAAAATTATCTTGAAGGTCAAGGAGTAGATATTAATAATTTATTTGGTGAAAACTTATCATCTCTAGAAGCTGCAAATGAAGCAAATGGAATTAATGTACAAGTAGATGTTAATACTAAAGTGTTAGATGATGAAAAACAAAATAACAATATAGAAGTATTAGAAAACGCAAGTAAAACAGAAATACAAAAAACAACTCCACAGGTAAAAACAATAGAACAGAATCAAGTGGTACAAAATAATATGGGTCAAACTAGTAATGGAGTACAACAAAATAATGCTTTAAAACAAGTAACTCCAAACTTACAACAACCAGCTAATGTAACAATGCCAACAAATATCCCACAAACTATACCCCAACAAAACATTCAAACAGGTAGTATTCCAACAACAACTGGTAATACCTTCAATCAACAAAATATGACTCTTCACCAAGTGCCACAAAATGGTGTTAACAGTATAAATAACGTACAAAATAATATGCCTGTACAACCTCCAGTACAATCAAATTCAAAGTTTTTTGGAGGTATAGTAACAAATAATAAAGGATTAGGTAATCCAACAGATCCATTAATTAATTAACAATAAGAAAGAAAGAAGGTGCTAATATGATAGAAACATTAATATTCCTAGCATTAATTGTTTTTGCTCTTGTTTACTATTTTAAAAAAGGCGACACATCAATGTACAAATTTGTAGTAGATCAAACTCAAATAGTATATGAAAAATATGCTCCTTATTCATTTAAAGAAATAAGAGAAAAAGTTAAGTCAATGGGACAAGAATATTCTGCAAAAGAATACATAACTCAAATAGCAATATTTGCAGGAATGGGATTTGGAATATCATATTTATACTTTTATAGCATAGCAACATCAATTATTTATACAGTTGTTGTTGTAAGTGTAATACCATATCTAACATATTTAAGGTGTAAAAGAATATATTCAGAATTCTTATTTGAACAAATACAGGTATACACTACAAACACGATAATGGAGTTTCAAACAACTCAAAACTTTGTAAAAGCTCTAGAAGGAGTATATAACTCTGGAGTTCTTGAGCCTCCAGTATCAGATGACGTTAAATATATGATTGATTTGGCCTATAAAAATGGACAAATAAATGAATCAATAGATTTTATGAATCAAAAATATGACTATCACATGACAAAAAATATGCATCAATTATTCTTACAAATTACAAGAGAAGGAGCAAGAGACTCAAGTGAAGTATTGGAAAACATGCTTATTGATATAGATGTTTTAGTAGAAGGAGTTTATCGTGATAGAATTGATAGGAAAAACTTCCATAGACAATTTGTTCAATATGGGCTATTACTATATGCGATGGTTGCACTAGTTCAATATCTTCTTGGAATTGATAATTATCTTGCAATACTAGAAAGACCAATAGTTAAAATAGCACTTCATGGAATTGTATTATTTAATAGTTACTTTCTTCTAAATGGAGAAAAATATTATAACGAGAATGTAGGTGCTGAATAATGGTAGAAACAGTAATTATTATAGGTTTAACAATAATAGCTCTTTTTTATACAGGAGCAGTTAATACTAAAAGATTTATAAATGAGGAAGATGGAATCCTACTTGGATTAATGGAAAAAGACTATGCTTTCTATTTATATGCAAAGTATGGTGAAGATGTAAATGTTAATAAACTTTTTATGACAAGAGTTAAAAATGCATTTACTACAACTCTAATACTTGCTGGAATAATGGCAGCAGGTGGTAACTTTTCAGCACTTAATTTTGGAATGCTACTACTTGTCGGATTTTTCATTTTTAAATCTGGTTATACTAATCTTAAATCATATTATAAGAAATATATGGCTCAAGTAGATTTACTTTTACCATATTATTTAAAAAACTTGGAAATACTTTGCCAGAATTACACAGTTCCAGTTGCAATCGCAAGATCAATTGAAACTGCACCAGATGTATTTAAGCCAGGTTTAAGACAAATGACAGCAAAAATTGATGCAGGAGATTCATCAATTCAACCATATATGGATTTTGCACTTCAATATCCTGTACGTGATTCAATGAGAATGATGAGACTATTATATCGTTTAGGATTAGGTGCACAAGAAAACAAATATAAGCAATTACTTATGTTTTCAAAATCTGTTTCATCTCTTCAAAATAAAGCGCGTGAAGTAAAATATAAACAAAGACTTGATGCAATGGAAAAGAAAACTATGATCATGCTAGTTGTTACTGGTGGTGGAACAATGGTTGTCTTGTTATTGTCAATGTTAATGTTATTTGGAATATAAAATATTGATATTAATTTAAAAAAAGTTTATAATAATATATATATAGTAGAAAGGAGATTAATTTATGAAAGAGGCAACAGGAGAATTAAATATGACACTTGTTACTATTATTGCTATTGCTGCAGTATTAACATTCGTTACAGCATTCTTACCAAATATTCTAGATAGTATTGGTTCTAGATGGGATGAAGGAACAAATACTGCTGATAACCAAATTAATAGTACAAATGGTGCTAATTATGGTAATAAAAAGAATTAATAACTAATAATAATAAGGAGTGTGATAATAGATGCGTGAATCATTTGGTGGAACAATGTTAATGTGGATAGTATTGTTCTTCTTAAGCATATTTATTGCTTTTATGGCATCTATTATTAGATATGCCAGAGTTTACAAAATTAAAAATTCAGCTATTAACTATATAGAAAGACAAGAAGGGTTAATAGATTCTACTGAATTAAGAAATGAGTTAACGAACTTAGGATATCCACAAAATGGAAAATTTGTTGTGTGCAGATATTTAACAGATAGAGGTGGATTCTACTATCTAAAATTATTTGCCACATTTTCTTTCCCTATAGTTGGTATCTCATTTGATGTAAGAATAAAGGGTGAAACAAAAACAATAGAAACCGGTGTCCTCTTAGGATATGAAAATAGCGCTGGAAACAATACATCTTCAGCAGATGGGGGAGTAACACGTGATGGAAGCACTGGCTCAACTTTTTCAGGAAAAGCATCATGCTTAGCTGAAGGAGTATATGGTGAAGAAGTTACTAATGGTAGATATTGGGATTAGAAAGAGTAGGTTAGTGATATGAACGTAATAGTTGTAAATCAACAAGAAAATATATTATCTTCTTTAAACATAGAAGTAATAAAAACCTTAAGAGGAACGTTTAGTGCAGATGAAATAATTAGCACATTTACTAATTTCTTCTTTGCACGTATGATAATTGATATTACTGCACTTCAAAACAGTGAAGACGTTGTAACATATCAAAAATTATCAATAGGACTTCCAATTGACAAAATCATATTATTAATACCACCAACATCACAAGTAGCAAATAATTTCTTTTTATCAAAACTGATTTCGATGGGATATTATAACTTTACTACTAACGCTGATGGAATAATGTACCTTTTGAATACACCAAATACTTATAAAGAAGTAGCACATTTACATCAAATTGAAGCATCTCCTCAAATGATGCCACTACAAAATGATAGCACTGCACCAATTGCACAAGGAATAAGTGGCATAAGAACTTTAGGATTCAAAAACGTAACAGAAGGTGCTGGAGCAAGTTCACTTATTTATATGATAAAAAAACAGCTTGAAGAGTGTCATAGAATGGCTGCTCTTGCAATAGAAGTAGATAAAAGAGACTTTGCATTCTTTAGAGAAAAAGATATGATTTCAATTGATAAGATGTCATTAGCGTCAGAACTTTTAAAAGCAAGAAACTATAATTATGTTCTTGTAGATTTAAATGATTATGAAGATAATGTATGTGATGAAGTTATATACTTAATTGAGCCTTCTGTAATCAAACTTAATAAATTATTGTTAAGAGATAGGAATATATTTTCAAAAATAAGAGATAAAAAAGTAGTAATAAATAAATCTACTTTAAGTGATGCAGACATAAAAGAGTTTGCTAAAGAAGCTGGAATAAAGATATTTTATGCTTTACCACCAGTAAACGACAGAGATAGAACAAAAGAAATAGATGACTTTTTAATTAGACTTGGAATGATAAATGCCTAATAAAAGTTGACAAAAATTAATAATTATAGTAATATAACAAAATGAATTTGGAGGAGTGTTTATATGGTTTTCATGATGGATGACGTATGTGGAGGATTAGGACCAATAGTATCAGTAATTAAAGGAGTATTTAATATAATTAAAATCCTTGTACCTATATTTTTATTAATAATGGGAGTTATTGATCTTGCTAAAGCAGTTCTTGCAAGTGATGAAAAAGAAATTAAAGCAGGAACAAGTAAATTAGTTAAACGTGCAATTGCTGCCGTTGCTGTATTCTTTGCTGTTACACTTGTTGATGCAATTATGGGACTTGTTGGAGCAGGTGAAGAGGATACTGATGGTACAACTTCTACAAGCTGGTCTGCTTGCTGGAGAAGTAGATAAGGTTTATAGGAAGATTACTTCCTTTTTTTCTTGTAAAATTTTTTTACTTTGATAAAATATAGTTAGAGGTGTATTATAGTGGATAAAAAAATGTTAAAATATGTAGGTATTTTGGTTGGTTTAATAGTATTATTAGTAATTTTCTTATTACTTAAAAATGCGTTTACAGGAGGAGCTAAATATTCATATCCTGATATTGAAAAGAAACTAGTTACAGCAGCAAAAAAATATACAAAAGATTTTCCTGGAACACTTCCAACAACACCAAATACAAGTTTTACAGTGTCTAGTCGTGTTTTAGAAGAAAAAGGATATATTAATGATTTAACTGGATATGCTAAAGATGATGTTATTTGTAATGGTAGTGTAGAAGTATTTATGACAACAAGCGGAAATTATAATTATGTTCCAGAACTTATTTGTGGAGGAAAATACGAAACAATTCGTCTTGCTAATAAAGTAATTGAAGATAATGATTATGGAACAGTAATAGGATCAGGTCTATATGAAAGAGTAAATGGAGTATTCACAACTGATTATAATTATTTAGGAATGAGTGGAACTGGATCAGACTTTGAATATGTATTTAGAGGAGACGAAGTAAATAACTATGTAAAAATAGATGATAATTTGTGGAGAATTGTTTCAATTAATGCTGAAAATAACATGCTTTTAATATTTAATGATTATATTCAAAAAGGAAGTGCTTGGGATGATAGATATAACGAAGATGTTAATAAATATCAAGGAGTTAATATCTATGAGCAAAATGGAATTAAAAGCAGAGCAATGTCACAGGCAGAAAGCTTCTATAATGGAACAGTAGTATTAAAAGATAGAGTAAAATATAGTGAAAAAACTAAGTATTTAACTACAACAATGGATTTATGTATCGGAAAAAGAAGCACAACTGATTCTGATATGTCAGGTAAAATTGAATGTCAAGAAGTTTTACAAGATCAATATGTTGGACTTTTACCAGCATACTATTATATGAGTGCATCTCTTGACCCTAGTTGTAATTCAATAATATCTAAAAACTGTGGGAATTATAATTATTTATCACAATTTAATGATTATTGGTGGCTTTTAACGGGAAATAGTGAAAACACTAATGAAGCATATCATGTTTCACAAAAGAAAGTTGATTCAACTTTATGTAACTTTAAGTCATATATAAGACCTATTATAATGTTAGGTTCCCGTGCAGCATATGAAAGTGGCACTGGAACACTAAATGATCCATATATTGTAAAATTCTATGAATAGGGTATTTAAAAAGTAATAATATGTATTTATTATTATTTTTTTTTATGATATAATTTATCTGTATATAGAAAAAAAGGTGAAGTTTATGGGAATACAAGCAACAGATTGGGTAAACTGGGTATTAAGATCAATTTTTTCATTCCTTGATGGTATTGTTTTTTCATTAATTAAATGGGTTATGTATGGTGTTTTTGATTTATCAAAAATAACTGCTAACACCGAAATTTTTAGTGGAATTTATTCAAGAATATATGTCATTTTAGGAATTTTTATGGCTTTTAAACTATCTTTTTCATTCTTTCAATATATAATTGATCCTGATAGTATGACAGGTAAAAGTGAAAAAGGTGTTACTAAGTTACTAACAAGAGTTATAGTAATGCTTGGAGCACTTATTTTACTTCCAGGATTACTTTTTGGAGTAGGAGGAGAAGAAGGACTAATATATACAGCTCAAAGATCTTTTCTTCCGGTTTTACCAAGATTAATTTTTGGTTCTAGCGGAGGTAATTTCGAAGGAACTGTTGAAGAGTCAGCAGAAAATGTTACAGTTGCTATTATGAATAGTTTTGTATCAGTACCTGAAAATATCGATGAATACTGTATAAAAGGTACTTATGCATCACATAAACCAATTGAAAAATCAGAAGACTTTACTGCTGTATTAAAACAAGAATGTGCTGGTATGCGTGGTAAATATTATGTATATTCCTATAACTATTTCTTTTCAACTGTAACAGGTGTATTAGTAATAGCACTTTTTCTTGGAATTACTTTAGGTATTGCTAAACGTATATTTAAACTTATGATACTTGAGTTAATAGCACCTGTTCCTATAATGTCTTTAATTGATCCAAAAGGAAGCAAAGATGGAGCATTTAGTAAATGGTTAGGGAATCTTATTTCAACTTTTGTTGATTTATTTGTAAAACTAGGACTTGTATATTTAATAATTGTAATAATTCAGCAGATAACTACTCAAGATATGTTTGAAAATATGCCAAATGAAAATGGTTTCTTTAGAGGTACATACTTAAAATTATTCTTAATTTTAGGGTTAATCTTCTTTGCTAAAGAAGCTCCTAAGTTCATTAAAGATTCATTAGGAGTTAAAGACTCAGGTGGAAGCTTATTCGATGATGTTAAATCAGTTGGAAAAGCTGCAGGACTTGTTGGAGCAGGTTCATTAGCAACAGTAAGCGGTGCAATATCATCTGGGAAAGCAAGTTATATGGCTGATGAGGCAAATGGAAAAAATCATGCTTTAAATTTAGTTAAAAACTTAGGAGTAGGTGCTTTAGGTGGTATAACTGGTGGATTAACAAGTGCTCATGCTGCATTTAATGCCAAAGATCATAGCTTTAAAGCTGGAATGGATAATATCAATAAAAGAAATGAACTTGCTTATGCTAGAGGTGTAGCTGGTTCGACATTTATGGGAAGAGCATCTTCAGATATTAGAAGAGCACTAACAGGTGAAACAAAAGCAGATATAATGGCTAGAAGTATAGCAGCAAATGAAGCTTTAGGAAGCGCAGGAGAAAGTTTGTATTCATATCTTGAAGATAGAGCTGTTAAAGCAGGAGCTAATGAGGCTATAACAGGTACACGAGCAGATGGAAAAACAAAATTTAATACTACATATAATGAATTTACAAGTGAGATGCTTCGTGCAAAGCAAAGAGGAGATGCAACTTTTACAGTTGCTGGTCAAACCTTTGAAACATATGGACAAGAGGCAGGAAAAATTGAAGGAGATCTTAAAACTGCCGCTGCCGATGCTTGGGGAACTAAAGAGTTAGAGAAAAAAGAAGAAGAAAGAGATAAAACTTTCGAAGCATTCAGACAATCATATGTTAATAATGGTGGTAAAGCTGCCTTTACTACGGATAGTAATGGTAAAACAATAATTAATTCTAATGCATTAAAAGGGGAATTCAAAACAGCTTCAAGAGATGCTAAAATTGCTAAAATCAGTCCTAAATATGGTAAATATAAAGCAAATGCTGGGAAAAAATAAAAGGAGTGTGATAACTAGTGGACAATAATTACTTAATACCTGCTAATGCTAATAGAGGTAAATTAATACTTGGATATTTTAGACCAATTGACCTTACAATATTCTCAATTGGTGTTGTGTGTTCATTGATACTTCTTTTTATCTTTCAAAATAGTATGTCAAATACTTGGATAGCACTTGCTACATTAATACCTGCAGGAATAGCAATATTTCTTGTATTACCAATCCCTTATCAACATAACATATTGGTATTACTACAAGAGATTTATAGATTTTACTTTGTAAATAGACAAAGATATATATGGAGAGGTTGGTGTAATAACTATGGCAAAGACATCCGCAAGAAGTAAATATACTGAAGACTGGGTTCCAGTAAGAGGAATCAATAGTGGAGTAATAATACTTAATAATCAAGATAAAGTAACAGGAGTTAAAATAGCTCCAAGAAATATATTTATACTTGATTATGAATCTCAACAGTCAGTATTAATGAACTTAAGAAATATGTATAATCAAATAGATTTTGAATTTTGGCTTGTAGTAGCAGATAGACCAGTAGATATATCTGTTTACATGTCACAACTTCATCTTCTATATAATCAAGAAACATCTCCTGCAATTAGAAAATTAATAGCAGAAGATATAAATAAAGGAAACTCTTTTATAAATAATAACGTAGTAGATACTGAGTATTACATCTTATTTAAAGAGAAAGATCCTGAAAAAATTCAAAAGAAAGTTAGAATGCTTATCAATGCTTTAGCATCAGCTGGCTTACAAGCACAACAAACTTCAAATGAAGATTTAAGAGTAGTTCTTGATAACTTCTTAAATGGAGGAGTAAAAACTGATTTTGGAACGGTGGTGGTACAAAGTGAGTAGTATGAATTTTAAATCTCAAATAGCGCCAAAAGGATTACAATTTAATCCTAGTGACTTTTTTATAAGTGATAAATATGCAACTATTTTAACAGTAGTATCATATCCAAAATTTATCTCTCCAGGATACTTATCAAATCTAACAAATATGCCTGGAATAAAAATAGTTATTAAACATATACCGGTACCATTTTCAACAATATCTAAAATGCTTAATAAACAAATTGCAGAATTAAAACAAAAATATCAAGATGAACGTGATAGAACCATGCAAGAAAAAATCCGTATGGATTACGAATCACTTGAATCATTTGTTACAATGATTGCAGCAAGTCAAGCTAAAATATTTGATTTTCAAATGCACATCATGATAACTGCTGATACAAAAGAAGATCTAGAACTTAGAAAAACTAACGTTAAAAATTATCTAGAAGCAATGGAAATGCGTGGAGTAGCATTAAGATTTGAGCAAGAAAAAGCTCTTAAATCAATAATACCAATATTTCCTAAACAAGATATAGAAGAAAGAATTGGAACACCTATACCATCAGTAACTATTGCAGCAATGTATCCATTCATTTTTGATAGTGTTAAAGATCCAGGACTATCTACACTTCTTGGAGTAGATTTTTCAGGTGGAGTTATCTTATTTAATCAATTCCTTTACAAAATAAAAAAGGAAAACAACAGAAATAATGCTAACTTAATACTTCTTGGAACTAGTGGAAGTGGTAAATCTACAACAGCTAAATTACTACTTAGAAGCCATATAAGAAATGGATGTCAAATAGTAGCAATAGATCCTGAAAACGAACTTGAAGAGATGACAAGAAATTATGGAGGAGACACTATTGACTTAGGTAAAGGTGGAGAATTTGGAATGATTAACCCTTTACAGATTGTAATAGATGCTGATGAAGAAGAAATAAAACAAGGACTTGGATATACTGTTTTAACAAGGACATTACAGTTTTTAAAAGCTTTCATGAAATATTATGATCCATCTATTGAAGAAGATGTATTAACATTATTTAGTGAAGTAGTTCAAGATACATATAAAAGATTTGGAATAGATTTTGATACAGATTTCTATAATTTTGGACCAGAAGAGTATCCAACTTTCTCTGATGTATATGAAACAATTAAAGCAATACTATTATCTATGACAGAGCATACTCATGAACGTGATATAATGGAACGTCTTGAATTAAAAATAAGACCTTTAACAAGAGATTTAAAGTATTATTTTGATGGACACACAACTATTTCACATGATTCTGACTTTATTGTATTTAATATCAAGGAACTTATGAATGCTGATGAAAACATCAAAAATGCATTATTCTTCAACATCTTAAAATATGCATGGGGATTATGTCTTGATAAAGAAGTAGATACAGTCTTAATGGTAGATGAAGCGCATGTACTTTTAGGAGATAATAATACACTTGGAGCAGATTTCCTAGCGCAAGTACAACGTCGTGCAAGAAAATATAACACAGGAACTGTTATAATTACACAACAACCGAGTGATTTTGCTTCTCCTGGAGTATTAGTACAAGGAAAAGCAATATTTGATAATGCTTCATACTACATAATAATGGGATTAAAGAAACAAGCAACAGAAGATTTAGGACTTTTAATTGATTTAAATGACAATGAAAAAGAAAGTATCAAACAGTATTCTCAAGGAGAAGCATTATTTGTATGCGGAAATAGAAGAATGAGAATAAATGTCGTTGTAACACCAGAAGAATTATCATCATTTGGTAGTGGTGGAGGACTATAATAATAAACTTTACTAATATTTTAGTAAGGTTTTTTTCTTGATAACATTGTTTTTGTTTAGTAAAATAAAAGTATAAATAGGAGGATATATGGACTACAAAAATTTAAGCTTTATGGTGGAAGGAGAGTTGTGCGATATACTAGAAGTTATACCTATTAATGGAGTAAACTATGTTACATTTACAAATTATGATCTTGATGAGTCTGAAGAGTTTTTAAAGTATTATGGAAGAGTTGATAAAAAAAATGATGAGTATTTACTAACGGTTATTAATGATGAGGAAACAATTAAAATGATAAATGAAAAAAAATAGTAGGAGGTTTTATGGAGAAATTTGTAAGAAAAAATGAAGTTGGGTTAGATGTTACATACACAGTGATTGGAAAATATGAAAAAGATGGGAAGAACTATATAATATATACTGATTTTGTAACTGATAACACTTCTATAATTGGTCTTAAACTTTTTGTAGATTTAGTAAACAAAGGAAAAAGTGAAAGATTAATTAGTGAAGAAGAAAAAAATATTATAAAAGAATTCAATTTGAAACTATTAAACGGAGAATAAAATGGAAAAAGAGGACTTAAAAAGAGAAATAAGAGATCATGGAAGATTAATAAGAGATATAAAAAATGATATAGAAAGACTCAAATCAAATCCTAATGATGATACATCTATAATAATAGAAAAACTAAAAATCAGATTAAAAGAAGAATTAAAAAAACATAAAGAATTATTAAATAAAAGATATAAAGATGAATTCTTAAAAAGTAAAATGGGTATATTTAGTTTTATAACTAAGCTTCCCAAAGCAATTGGAATTCAAATAGAAAAAGTAGCAAATTCTATAGAAGAGTTAAAACAAGCTAAAGAAAATGAAGAAACAATTAAACATTTTGAAGAAGTTTTAAAAGACTCAGGATTACTTATTGCTACTCCAGTTATTTTTATGGGTAAATATGCAGTAGACAATTGGTATTTAATAATTTTATTAGCTTTATTATCAAATAAATTTGGTCTTTTAAATAATCATAGTAGTGATAATATAAATATTAATAATGTCATTCAGGAAGAGCCAGTTTTAGTTAGTGAAGCTGAGAAAGAACAAATAATGGAAAATTTGAAAGAAAAGTATCCAGCGCATCTTCCAAGAGCTTTAGAAGTTGGAAGAGCTTTAAATTTAGAAAATGGAATAGATCCAAGTAGCTTTGGAAATAATCTTCCTGAAAGAATAAGAGAAATAATTGATACCCCTCTATTTAGAAATTATATGGAAAGTATTAGAAATACTAAAAACACAATTGATATGAACTCTATTTATGAAGCATTAAAGTCATGCATTCCTAATATTTCAAATATGGGAGTAGATGTATTCAACAGTTATGAAGATGCTTTAAACTATGTTGTTAATGAAATGGGATATACAACGGACTCTGCTAAAAAGTTATTAGAAAGTGGGGATCTTTCAATTAGATGGTTAACAGGAAAAAATGGTATGTTTAATCAAGATATAATCGATAAATTAAGAAGTTTCTCGCCTGAAGAATTAAAGTCACTAGTAGAAGCAAATAAAGAAACGATTGAAAGTATTGAAGAATCACGAGAAATGTTTGAAAATGATTTCTTAGGTTTTTTAAAAACTCTTTCAGCCAGTGAAGTATTGATTTATCTATCTTATCAAATAATAAATAATGCACCAAACTTGGTACCAGCAATTTTATAGTTAATGTTAATAGCATTAACTTTTTTCTTTTATTTGTAGGAAATATTAGATTAAAGTGATATAATTATTTTATATGAAAAGGTGGTGATAAAATGGCTTATCTTGCTAAAAATCATAGAAATGAAACTTCTAATAAAACTAATTTTAATAATCAAAACAATACTATTAAACATAATCAGCCAGTTTATACACCTCCTACTAACTCTTTAGTAAAAAAAACTAATGGCTATTTAGCAAATGATTATAGAAATAAAAACCAATATGGTGAAGAAAATAATGAATTAGCTAAGAGTCTTGCTATAAAAATGCAAAGAGCTAAAGAAAAGCAAAAAAAAGAGCAAGCTAAAAAAGCAATTTCTCAAGCAGCAGGGGCAGTTAATCCTATTGCAGGAGCAGCTACTGATGCTATTTTAAATACACCGAAAGGGCAAAAATATCTTGATGCGTATTCAAAAGCAGATAATTCTATTGAAGGCATTAGAAATGTTAAAGTTGAAATGGACAAAGAAAGAAGAATAAAAATGCTTATTCTAGCTTTACTAGGATTATTTGGACCAATCTTGTTTTTAATTATAATTATTTCAACCATATTTAAAAACGCTGATAGTCAGATATTTAGTAATGTTAATGGTGGAACAGTTGAATCAGAGTATTATGGCTATGATGAAAAAGAAATAAATATCTTTAAAACCTATCCTGGCCTTTATGAAAAAGTTGAAAAAATAACAAAAGAAGTAAGTGACAAATATAGCCTTGAAGTAGATAAATTCTTAATACTTGCTACTTTAATTGCACCTATTGAAAATAATTTAATAACACCTGTGGATGATGGAACATGCGGAGAAGATGAATGTTATATGTTTAAAGATCAATCTCTTACTTGGACAGAATTTTTAGACTCGTGGGGAGATCAAGCAGAACTTCTTGCAAAAATGCAAATGTTAACATACGTTCCACTTGATTCAGAATATGCTAAAGACTTAAATTGCGGTGAGGATGAAACAATTGAACAATATGCTAAAAATGATCTTGAGATAAATGAATTTCCTTGGTATGGATGGTTTAATCCAGTAAACTGGTTTAAAGGATTTAGAAGTGCTGCCGATGCAGAGTTAAATGCTAAATGTACTGAAGCACCTAGTGGAAAATATAAAGTACCAGTTGTTAGAGTTTTATCAACTGAAAGAGGAGAATACTATCATACAAATTATGAAAATAATGAATTTGTTTATGAAAAAGATCCTAATACTGGTGGAGTATATTTTTGGAATTTAGTTAATCAAAGTGGATTCTTACATGAATACCTTAAAGATTATTTAAGTGAAGAAAAAAGTGAAGATCCAGAAGAAAATTATAGAATAAATTTGAGTAAAATAATCGAAATAGCAAATGAAATATATGATTATTATGAAACTATTAAGAAAAGTTGTGGAAATAATAAAATAATAGAAAGTTCTATTGAAAATATAACTATTGAAAACAAAGATGGAAGCGTTGAATCAATTCCATTTGAAGATCAATATATTGGTGGAGTTTTATTAGCAGAATATCATAGTGGAAGTGAAGAGTCACTAAAAGCTTTTGCTATCCTTGCAAGAAGTTATGCCATTTCTATAGTGGGTACTGATGGAAGTGGTACTATTGAAAATAGCTCAGATAATCAAAACTACAATGCGGGATATTCTAAAGAAAAATATCCTGAAATTGCTAAAGCCGTTGAAGAAACAAAAGGTTTGGTAGTATCAGACTATAGAGAAGCTGATGTATATAAAACAGAATATGATGCTTTCTGTCCAATTAAAAATACAGTAGAAAACGGATTTTATTATTTACCTGATGAACAACAAAATCTTCCAATCAATGTTGATGAATATGCAAAAAGAACTGGTAAATCTTTTATTAGTGCTGATAGTAAATATTTAGATTGTCCATGTTTTCAGAATCAAAAATCAAGACCACATGATTTATTATATGGAGGAACTAGTATAAGGTATTCTCCTTCAATTGATAGAGTTCCTAACTGGCCTGGTGGAACTCCTAGTCAAGCTACAAAAGAAGTTTGTTGGGAATTTGAATTTGAAAGTGTCGATTCTGATACTGGTGAAACAGAATATGGATTTTCATATACACCATCAGGTGGGCATGGAAGAGGAGCAAGCCAATATGGAATAGGATACTTTGGATTATTTGATTATGAGCAAGATGCAATTATTAGACTATTCTATCCAAAGGCTAATGTAAGAGTATTAGAAAATGCTGTAGACCAAGAAAAATGCAAAATAAATTCTTTATACATAGGTGATGATAAATATTTACAAGAAGAATACGACTAAGCCTTATAAATATTGAAAAATAAGTACTTTTATGATATGATTTAAAATGAATTTAAGGATGTGACTTTAATATGAAATTTAAATTTGTTGCAACTCCAAGAGACATAGTTATTTTTATAATTTTTGCCTTGTTTTTGCTATATGTAGTAGCACTTGGAGTTTTAAATATACCTAGTCTTGCAAGTGAAGGGATGTTTTATGGATTAAATCCAATTGAAGCATTTTCACCTGAATATATTGGACACACTTTGGTATTTTATATAGTTGCCTTAGTTGGATTAATTCTAAGTGTTAATTCCTACTTCTTTGAATTCCAAGAAGGAGTTGGATTAAAAATTAGTAGTTCTAGTGGTGGAGGATATAGTGATTGGGCTAAAGTTAAAGATATTAAAACAGATAAGAATGTTAAAAGAGTTTTAGCAAGTGATCCAAAATCAGATTATGCAGGAGTTCCACTAATAAGCAACGGACACGAACTTTGGGTTGATGATGGAGAATATCACACACTAGTTATTGGTGCTACGGGTTCAGGTAAAACTCAAGATACAATTTTACCTACAATCAAAGTACTTGCCAAAAAAGGTGAGTCAGTAGTAGTAACAGACCCAAAAGGTGAAATATATGAAAAAGCAGGAGGATTATTAAAAGAAAATGGTTATAACATAATTCTTTTAAATTTCCGTAATCCACAAAATGGAAACACATGGAATCCTCTAGAACTTCCTTATAGACTTTATAAAGAAGGAAATCAGGACAAAGCAATAGAACTTCTTGATGACCTAGCTTTAAATATTTTGTATGATGAAACAAACGCTAATAGTGACCCATTCTGGGAGAAAACTGCAGCTGATTACTTTTCAGGTATAGCACTTGCGATGTTTGAAGATACAACAGAAGATAAAATAAACATTAATAGTATCAATATGACTGCAACAGTTGGGGAAGATAAATTTGGTGGGTCAACATACATAAAAGAATATTTCAATATGAAAGATCCAGCTGGCGCTGCTTATGTTAATGCAAGTGGAACTGTAATGGCACCTAATGAAACAAAAGGTGGAATAATTTCAGTATTCAAACAAAAAGTTAAATTGTTTGCATCACGTGAAAATTTATCAGAAATGTTAAGTTATAGTGATTTCAAACTTGATTCAATAGGAACACAAAAAACAGCGGTATTTATAATCATTCAAGATGAAAAGAAAACATATCACTCACTTGCAACAATTTTAATTAAGCAAATATATGAAACATTAATCGATGTGGCACAAGAACATGGAGGAAAACTTCCTTGTAGAACAAATTTCTTGCTTGATGAGTTTGCTAACATGCCACCATTGAAAGACGTTACAACAATGATAACTGCAGCACGTTCAAGACAAATTAGATTTACAATGATTATTCAAAATTTTGCTCAATTAAACAAAGTATATGGAAAAGATGATGCTGAAACGATAAAAGGTAACTGTGGAAACATTATTTACCTAATATCAACAGAGTTAGCAGCACTTGAAGAAATAAGCAAACTTTGTGGAGAAAAGAAATCTAAAAAAGATGATAAAACAGCTTCAACTCCACTTGTTACAGTAAGTGACTTACAAAGAATGAAACAGTTTGATCACATTGTCTTAAGAATGAGAAAAAGTCCATTCAAAACTTCATTTGTACCTGATTTTAAAATAGATTGGGGAAATTGTATATCTCCTAAAGTTGACTATCCAACAAGAGAAAAAAGAAAAGTTGAAATTTTTGATATAAGAGAATTTGTTAAGGAAAAAAAGAATCAAAAAATAAATGAAATGATGAAAGGAATGGGAATAAATCCAAAAGATGAAATAGAAACAAGTTCTAATTCTGGAGGAAGAATGCCTTTTCCAATGATGTCGCCAAAGAATGAATTATCAGTAAATGATTTGGTAAGAAAAATAGATGAAAAATTAGCTGAAATAGAAAAAGAAGAACAAGAAGAAAAGATGAAAAAAGAACAAGAAGAGAAAAGAAAAAGACAACTAGAATCAATTTCATCTAATAAAGTAGAGCAAAAAGAAAAAGAAAACGTAATAAATAATATTACAATTAATAATTATCATAATGAAGAAAAAAATAATATTGAAGAAGCAGAAAAAAAATCAATAGTTAATTACAGTAAAAATGAAAATGTTGAACTTTTAGATGATGATTTCACAATTTCAAGCGAAGAAATAGAAAAGAAAGTAAATGAAAAACTTAAAGGAATGAAAGAAGAAGTTCCTATTGCTAAAATAGAAGAAATAGATAACAAAAAAGAAGAAGCAAAAGAAATAAAAGAACCTGATATTAAACCTTCTATTTCAATTGATAGTGAAGAGCTTGAAAGAATTGTTAATGATAGAATAACTGATGAAATCATAAAGAAAGATGAACTTGCAAGAAATAATAAGAGAATTAATAGTGAAATAAATAAAGAATTACAAGATACTGTTAATGCTGTATTAAATAATAGTAAAAAAGAAAAACAAGTAGTTGAAACAAATACTGATTTAGAAGAAAAAGAAATGATTCAAGATATTGAAAACAAACTAAATGATTTAAAAAACGATCAAGAGTCATACATTAGTGACTTTAAAAAAACAGCAACTATTAAATTAGATGATGCAGCAAAAGATGATAATTTTTTTGATGACTTCTTTGATGACTAGTAGTGAGGTAAATAATGAAGAAAATAACGTTATTATTAATTCTTCTAACCATTATTTTACCATTTAAAGTTTTCGCAGCAAATGAAGTAACAAGTGATACCGTTACATTAAGTAACTGTGTAGATGGTAATAGTGCCAGATTTATGTTAAATCTTGGAGAAATTAAAGTAAAATTCCTTGGAATAGAAGTAGAAGAAACAATTAAAGATGATGAAACAGATGAAATAAATGAAAGCTTAGTTAGTGACTATGTTTGCAATGCCTTAAAAAATGCTAAAAAAATTAAAATAGAATATGATCCTAACAGTGAAAAAGAAGATAAATTTGGACGAATTCAAGCATGGGTATATGTAGATGATACACTATTACAAAAAGATTTATTATCTTTGGGATATGCAAAAATAATGTATATTAATGATGATTATTTGCATATTGATGAATTAAAAGAAGCTCAAAATAGTGCTAAAGAAAAAAAACTAGGTATTTGGAAAGAAGAAAAAGAAGAATCACAAGAAGAGAAAGAAGAGCAAGATGAAAAAGAAGAAAAAGTTGGTTTTTTCCAAATGATTTTTAATTTTCTAGGTGATATATTTAATAAATTGATTAATTTTATTGATGATTTAATAAGTAATGTATTCTAATTAGAGGGTGATAATGTGAAAGTATACGAAGCAGCTAAAAAATTTAAAAAAGAATATCCTAAAACAGTTTGTTGGAGACTAAAAGCAAATTCACAAATAATTGAAAAGCATTTAAATCCAAATGAAGTTGTCAAATATGTATTTGTAGGACAAAAAAATAATAGATTCTATGATATTTTCACAACTTGTATTGTTGCAATAACAAATAAAAGAATTTTAATAGGAAGAAAAAGAGTAATATTTGGTTATGCTCTTGATTCTGTTATGCCTTATATGTATAATGACTTAAACATAAGAGGTGGAGCTATTTGGGGAAAAGTAATAATTGATACTATAAAAGAAGAACTTATTTTTTCAAATATTGATAAAAAAGCACTTACAGATATTGAAACTAATATTAGTGAAAATATGATGTATTTAAAAAAGGAATATCAAAAGAAAAATGAAAAATAATTATATTATTATTTCATCTGATAAGATTGCAATAGATACAAAAATTAAAAATATAATAAATGATATAAAAATTAAAGATTTAGAAATTATTAAATATGATTATCCAAACTCAACAATTGATATTGTTCTAGAGGATTTAAATACTTACAATTTTCTTTCGAATTGTAAGCTTATAATATTTAATAATTGTACATTTTTATCTAGTGATGTTGATAAATCATTATCAAAATTAAAAGAATACTTAAATAATTCGAGTGATAATTATCTTATAATGATAAATGATTCCTTGAGCGATAAAAAAGAAATAAAAGAAATAATAAAAAATAATGTTGAAGTAATAGATTCAAAAATATCTTCTGAAGTTTTAATAAAAAATAATTTAGAATATTGCACTATGGATAACAAAACAGTGAAGTATTTTGCTGAGTACTGTTTATATAACAATGAAAAAATATTAAATGAGTTAAAAAAAATAATTAGTTATAAATATAGTGAAAAAGATAAAACTATAAAAATAGAAGACATAAATGAAATAGTAATGAAAGATTATGATGAAGATATATTTGATTTAGTAAATGCTATAGTTACAAAAAATAAAGATAAATCTTTTGAATTATATAAAAGATTATCAAGAAAGGAAAAAGATTCGGTAAATATAATTGCAAGTGTAGCTGGTGGAATAAGAAATCTCTACTGTGTAAAAATCTTAAATGAGAATAAAAAGACTCAACAAGAAATATCAACAATTCTTGGGATTAAACCATATGCAGTTTCAATAGCACTTAATAATTGCAATAATTATAGCAGCAAAAAATTATTACATTTATTAGATACTCTTGCAGATATTGACTATAAAACAAAAAGTGGTAATGGACGAAGTAATGCTTTATTTGAAATGTTTTTACTTAGTCTATAGAAAGTGTGATGCAAATGATAAAAAAAGCAATTTCATTTTCAATTATTTTAATGGTTTTGGCATTGGGTTATCAATTTCTAGTAACATTAATAAAAGATAGTCATAACATATCTTACGTAATTGAAAAAGATGAAAAATATAATATAGAAGAACATTACATAAAAAGTAGTAATGATGATTACTACATTATTAAGGTAGAAAATAATGAAGATTCATTCATTTTTGATATTGATAATACATTTAATAAACAAAAAGAAATTGTTAAAGATGTATTAACATATAAGGATGATGATATTTCATGCATTGCTTTAGTTTATAGAAAAGGAGCATCCCTTCCTTTATGTAAAACAAAAGATAGAACTATTACATATTATTCAATTAAAAATAATTCTAAACTAGAAGAATACCTAAAAACTATTCCTGGTTTAGTTAAGAATAAATATAAAGAAAAAAGCGAACAACGAAAAGAATCAAAAATAGTTATTAATAAAGATTATATTGAAGAAAATGAAGTAATAATGACTTATGACTATAAAAGAGTATTATTTAATAAAAATGATTCAACAGATTCATTTACTTTCTCTATTTCAGATATATATGAAAATAGTTTAGGAGCAAAAGTAAATGATTATTACATAATACCTAAATATACTACAAGTGCAACAATTTCTTCATTTTATAAATATAATGTTGCAACTAGATCAATGGGAAATATAGATTTAGATTTTTCATTATCGAAACAATCATACATAAATGGTGTATATAATAACTCTCTTTATATATTTGATAAAAGTAATCTTACACAATATCAAATTGATCCAGAAAAAGAAATAGTAAGAATAGTAGGAAATGAAAATCAAGAAGGAATAAATATTGTAGATGGAAAAGAAGAGGCTATTTCTGTCTATGATTTAAATAAAGAAAATATAATTTTTACTTTTGATGAAAGTAGTTATGAATCATTTGATTGCGATAGTATTTACTCAAACAAAAATAGATATGCAATTTGCAAAAAAGGAAATGATTTTTACAAAATATATAAAGAAGCTAAAGAATTATATATCTATTTATTCAGTGAAGACAATGTAAAAGATATAAAACTTGCAAATAAAAATATATATTACATGAAAAATGACACTATATATAGATTTAATGAATATGGAAATCTACCAATAATTAAGAGCAATGAATTTAATTATAACTATAAAAATGTATTTGACATATATTTTAAATAGAAAAGAAAAATCTTTTCTATTTTTTTTATTTAATCTTTATATAAAAGCAAAAATAATGTATACTTATATCATAGGGTGATTGTGATGATACTAAAAAAACCATATGCATTTTTAGTAAAGCATTTTAAAATAATACATGCTTTATTGCTAGGTTCAGCAATTTATTTATTTACTAAATCATGGAATATAATTAATTTCTTTAGTTCTTATTTAAAAAATCAAAATATAGCTAGAGATTTATCAGGTGATTACGTAAATGGATTAATGACTTTTTTAGCTATAGTAATTTTATTCCTTGCAGGTATAATTATTTATTTGCTACGATATAAAAAGAAACCATTTTTCTTTTATCTATATATAACAGTAGTATATGTATTAGTACTAATATCATATTTCTTAGCTGCAAGTTTTATAAGTGGGCTAGAATACAATGTGCAGGACTTAAGGATTATAAATATAATAAGAGATGTATATTGGGTACTTGCTATAGTGCAGATTCCAATTATAATATCATGCTTTCTACGTGCTATAGGTTTTGACGTAAAAAAATTCGATTTCAAAAGGGACCTTTTAGATTTAGGAATAAACACTGAAGATAATGAAGAATATGAAGTCCAAGTAGATATTGATAAGGATGCCATAAAAGCTCAAACTAAAAAAGGAGCAATAAAATTAAAATACTTTTACAAAGAAAATGCCTTTCTAATAAATTCATTTATATCTGTAATTGCTATAATTATAGTATTATTAGCAGGAAAAGCCTTTTTATCTAGGCAGAGAATATATAAAATAGGTGACACAATTGATTTTTCAAGTTATAAATTCAAAATATTAGATAGTTACAAAACAAATACATTATCAAATGGCGAAAAAATAAATACTAAAAATTTTTATATTATAACTAAAGTAAGATATATTAATAAAATAAATAGTAGTTATTCAATAGATACTTCAAAAATTAGACTTAAATATAATGATTATGAAAGTGTAGCACCTACAACTGAATTAAATAATAAATTAAAAGAGTTTGGAACTAACTATTATAGTCAAATTATATATGAAAATGAAACTAGAGATTTTGTATTTATTTTTGAAGTACCTTTGGAGTATTATGATAATAACAATTTTGAGTTTAGATATTTATATAATATAACACGTGATAAAAATGAAACAAATTATAATTATAGAACTATTAAAATAGCTCCAAAAACATTCAATAATAAAGTTGAAAACATGGACACAAAATCACTTGGAGAGTATTTATCATTTGAAGGAAGCTTATTTGGAAATTCTCAAATAAAAATAAATGATGTAAGATTCGGTGATAGTTTCTATTACAATATTATTAGTTGTAATACTGGTGCTTGTAAGAAAAATACAGATGTTATAAATGCATCAAGAAACTCTACAGTAGATTTAACACTTATGAGAGTTAATTATGATATTATGTTTGATACTGATACATTAGGAAGCAATTATAACAATGTAGAGTTTATTTCTAAATATGGAAAAATAAGATATGAAGTTAATGGAAAAGAATATGAATATAAATTATCATTAGTAGACAAAACACCTTTTCAAATGTACAATTTTTCATATCTTGAAGTAACAGATAGATTATTAAAAGCTGATAAGATTTATTTAGATTTTGTAATAAGAGATAAATCATATACATACATCATCAAAGATAATACTGAAACTATAGAAAATGAGGAAGAAGAGAGTGAATAATCTTCTTCCTTTTATCATATAATTTATTGACATAACATGAAATATGTTATAAAATTAATACATATTGACGGGTCTATAGCCAAGTGGTAAGGCATGGGACTGCAACTCCCCGATCGTTGGTTCAAATCCGACTAGGCCCTCCATATGAAAAATATTCGAACTTTTATAGTTCGTTTTTTTATTAAAAACATTTTATATTTTAATATATTGACATTTTTAATATATTTAGTGTAAAATAACTAACTACAAACAAGGAGTTTTTATCTTATATATTTACATTTAAAAATATGTTTGGTATAATTTACTTGTAGAATAGATATAATAATATTGTAGATATTGTTATATCTACATCTTGGTCTGTTGAATTTATTCATCGGATCAAACCCGTGTTGGCGCCAAGCGCCGCTAAAAAAAGCAACCATAAAGGTTGCTTTTTTTATGTTTAGAATCGCTTTTTATTAAGTTCTTTTAATATTCTTCTAATTTCATATAAACTAAAGAAATATTTTTCACTTTTAGTAAATGACATTTTATTTTTATATTTATAATCATATTTATCAATATAAGTAAGCATATCCGAAACTTGAAATAATCTTTTTTCTTTATGATCAAAATCAATTCTATGTTCAAAGCCGACATATCTTGAAAATATGGCATCAAAAATAGTACCTAAAACTTCTTGACCATTATCATAATACATTACTATACTATCAAAATTACTAAAATATTTTTCATATTCTTTAACCATATTATTGATTTCTATAGATAACCTTTGTTTTAATATTCTCCCATTATCAGTATATTTTTTATCTATAATGATAGTTTTATATTTTACAGGTATTTTTCTAGAAAATTGATATATTGAATTAAATATACTTTTTCTTTTATCTATAGGAAATCTAGAATAATCTCCGCGTTTCATGATTAAGTCAGCCATATGAATCATATCCGTATATCCAATTCTTTCTAATCGATTGTTTAGCTTATTTAGTTCAGTCATAATATCATCATTTTGTTCATGAAAAGTAAATGAAACACCATACAACTCTGAAGCACCACTACCAAATCCAAATTCACCAGTTTCATCTACAAATATATTTAATCGTTTCATGATATTCACCTCGCATAGCTTAATTATACACATTTTTATCTATTAAGTTAATCCAAATCCATAAATAAAATAATACTTAATTATAATAACATATTATATTAAAAAAATATTAGAAATTGATATTTTGATAGATTTTCAATTTGAGCGATAAAAAGTTGTAAATAACTTAATCAATCACTCGATATGTAAATTAGTCAAACTTTTATAGTTCTTTTTTAAATTGTTCAGTATGTATACACTTGATTACTATGTGTTTTTGCAGTATTTTGTATACAGGTGATAACAATGTTAAAAATAATATTAGAACAAGATAGAAAAAAATGAAATTACTAAAAAATAATAATCATTTAATAACCTGGAATACATTGAAAATAAAGTAAATAATAAACAAAAAATACCAATACATTAAACGAACTATTACAGTTTGCTTATTTATTAATTTATTAATATTTAAAATAATGAATAAAAATAAAGACATTTGCTTTGCTATTTTTATAAACTTAATATACAATTTATTATATAAGAGGTTAAAAATGAAAAAGTTGAAATGGAAAAATTGGATAAAATTAATAATAATTATCATTTTATTAATAGGAATTGCAATAATAATACCACATATTAATAAAGAGAATAAAAAAGAAGTTATTAAAGAAGAGATAGATTATGTAACTCTTGTATATGAAAAAATTAATAATCAAAATATCGATAAAAACTTTTTAAAATGGATAGATGATAATTATGAGAATGCATTAGAAAGTATTAATAATAAATTAGAAACAAATGAGTATGATAAAAAAATATGGCATGAAGCTACAGGAAACTCTTTTTTAGTGCTAAACGATTTATATAATAAAAAATATGATTCCATGGATAATGTTACTGTTATGGAGTCAAATAGTCCAAGTACTTTAAGTTTTGTTGGAGATATTTCTCTTGCTGATAACTGGTTTATTATGCCAAAGTATGATGAAAGAGGAAAAAAAGTATATGGAATATTATCAGAAGAAGTTGTAAAAACAATGAATGATAGTGACTTGATGGTTGCAAATTCAGAGTTTACTGTAAGTAGTAGAGGTACACCTTTAAATGGAAAACAATATACTTTTAGAGCTAAGAAAGAAAGACTTTCAATTTATTCTGAGATGGGAATAGACCTTGTTACACTTGCTAATAATCATGTATATGACTTTGGAATGGATGCGTTTTTGGATATGCTTGATGCTTTCGATGAATATAAAATACCTCATATTGGAGCAGGACATAACTTAGATGAAGCTAAAGAAGCATATTATTTTATAATAAACGGATATAAAATAGCTTTTTTAAATGGAACAAGAGCAGAAAAATATATTATGACGAAAGATGCCACTATTGATAGCCCTGGAGTATTTAGATGCTATGATACAACTAATATGGTTAATCAGATAAAAAGTATTAGAGATAATAGTGACTACGTAATAGTAATAATGCATTTTGGAAAAGAAGGATCCCATGAGCTTGAAAAAGAACAAGTCGAAAGTGCAAAAAAATATGTTGATGCAGGAGCAGACGTTATAATTGGACATCATGCTCATGTATTACAAGGAATAGAATTCTATAAAGAAAAACCAATAATATATAATTTAGGAGATTTTATTTTTAATAGTCAAAAAGAGTATACTGCAATATTTCAAATAGTTTTGAATAATGATGGAACAATGAATTATAAAATGCTTCCAGCACTTCAAGAAAATATGTTTACAGATTTTATCAAAGACGATGAAAAAGAAAGACTTATAAAAGATTTGAACTCTTGGAGCATTAATGCTTTAATAGATGAAGAGGGAAATATAACTGAGAAAAAATAGTATTTAATCTAGTTTTAAACTAGATTTTTTTTGTAAAAAAATGTCATTAAGATAATAATTTAAAAAAAATTAAAAAAATTAACCATTTTTTTAGGGAAAGAGAAAGAAATGTATAATAATCTTAGTGAGGAGGTGAGAGATGAAAAGATTTGAATGCGTGATGCAAGATGGTCCTAAAGATTGTGGTATTTGCGCACTTCTTACTATTATTAAGAGTCACAACGGTTATGTTTCAAAAGAATACTTACGAAATATAACAAATACAACTAAGAATGGTGTTAATGCACTCTCTTTAGTAGAAGCAGGGAAAAAACTAGGTTTTTATTCCACAGGGGTTAAAGGTGACATTCTCAATATAGAAGATAAATATTTACCATGCATTGCACACGTAGTAATTGATAACAAATATAATCATTTTGTCGTAATTCATAAAATTGATAGGCAAAACAAATATGTTACTATTGCAGATCCTGCAAGAGGCATATTAAAAATTGATATAGATAAATTTAAATTAATTTCAACAAATAATTATTTGATTTTTACCCCTAACACTAAAATTCCTGTAATGGAAGAAGAAAGTGTTATAAAAAATAAAGTAACTAGTTTTATTTATGACAATAAAAAAACACTAGTTACAATATTTGTTTTTTCAGGAATATATGTAATTCTAAATATTTTAATTTCACTTAACTTTCAATTTGTTATTGATAGAGCGATAGAAAATAATTCATATGATAACCTCTATACTTTAATTTTCTTATTTTTCTTTATATATTCTTTGAAAAACACACTTGACTTTTCCCGAAACAAACTTATCAATTTTATTTCCCACAAATTGAATTATACTTTGATTATTGATTCATTAAATCACATTTTATCACTTCCTCATCTCTATTTTAAAAATAGAACTACTGGAGAAGTTTTATCACGAATAACAGATTTAGATGAACTTAAAAACACTCTATGTGATTTCTTTATTACAATTTGTATTGACTTAGTAATATGTCTTTCATCATTCGTTATATTATTAAGTCTTAACAAAAAACTAACCATTATTATACTGACCATCATATTTATATATGTAATGTCAAACTATATCATCAACAAATATTTATATAATAAAATAAAAGATGTAAAAGAAAAAAACGCGATAGTAAATTCAAGTATTATTGAATTAATTAACGGAATAGATTCAATAAAAAGTCTCAATATTTTAGAAAAAAGTAAAGAAAATTTTTCTCTTATCTATAATAAATTCTTAAATAGCAGTTATTCATTTTCAAATATTATAATAGACAAAGAACTGATTGAAACAGTATCAATAAGTGTAATTTCATTAATAATTCTAATGATTGGAGGAGGCTTAGTAATTAATAATGAGATGAAACTTTCAACTCTAATAAGCTTTAATAGCATAATACTTTTTAACATAAATTCACTTAAAAATATAATAAATTACGATATCACTTATAAAAAATCTAAAATAGCTATTGAAAGAATTAATGAACTTTTAAACATAAAAGAAGAAAAACTATATTATGACATAAACCCTATAAAAAATATAAAAGGAAATATTGAAATAAAAAATCTATCATACAAATATAGTGATGAAAATATAATTAATAATTTAAATTTAACAATAGAAAAAGGGAAAAAAGTACTATTGTATGGCGAATCAGGTTGTGGGAAAAGTACCCTTGCTAAAATTATATCAGGATATTTAAATATAAAAAGAAATAAAGTTTTTATTGATAATGTGGATATTAATGATATTAATCTATGGTCTTTACGAGAGCAAGTTACATATGTCTCACAAAATGAGTATATATTTAGTAGTACAATATTTGAAAATATTACTTTGAAATCCATTAAAAATAAAAACAAAATAATAGATATTTGTAATATGATGAAAATAGATGAAATTATTAATAATAGTAAAAATGGTTATAATATGATGCTAGAAGAAAATGGGAGAAATATTAGCGGTGGTCAAAGACAAAGAATAATACTAGCAAGAGCATTTTTAAAAGAAAGCAACATCTATATATTAGATGAATCATTTAGTGAAATAAATATTGAAAAAGAAAGAGAAATAATGAAAAATATATTTAATAGATTTAGTGATAAAACAATTATAGTGATTTCACATAGATTTAATAATAATGATCTATTTGACGAAGTCTATAATATGAAAGAGTATGAAAATAGAAGAATTTCAAGAAAATTTCAAGAACAAAGAAGTTAATACAAAAATTTATATAAAAGTAGTAACTATTTTATTAGGGATTATATTACTGATTGTTTTACTTAATAACTCATTAATAGACTATTATAAAGTTGGCATAACTATTAGCAAAAATAAACTTGAAATTATAACAAGTCTAAATGACATTAATACAATTACAGCTAATAATAAAATAATGATAGAAAGGAACATATTTACTTATAAAATAGATGAAATAAGTGATTATATTAATGAAAATAGTCTTTATAAAATAATAAAAATTAAAATAGAAAATGATAAGGGAAATGCAGATAAATTTATGATAGATAATAATTATATTGAAGGTAGAATAATCACAAACAGATTTACAATTTTTGAATACTTAATAAAAACATTTAAGGGGGAATAAAATGGAAACACTAGAAAATAAAGATTTAAAAAGAATAAATGGTGGAGGATTAAGCTTTTTAGCAGCATTAGGTATAGTAGCTGGAGTAACATTTGTAGTTGGAGCAATTGATGGTTTTGTAAGACCACAAAAGTGTAATTAATATGATGGAAAGAATAACAAAAGAAGAACTTAAAAATCTTGATGGTGGAGATACAATAACTGGAACATTAATAACTGCTATCTCACAAGGACTCAAAACACTTGTAGATATTGGTAGAAGTTTTGGTTCATCAATAAGAAGAATAAAGGATAAACGCTTGTGCGAAATACCATAAAACAATTATCTAATTATAAAAAAATTATAATTGGAATACTTCTAGCGCCAATTGCTGCCTATATACTTAATATAATGATAGTTTCAATATTTAATATTGGAATTTATCTTGGAACATTCCTAAGAAGTTTATATTCTATAGTAGTCTGTTAAGAAAAAAGAGTACATCTCTTTTTCTTTTTTTTCTTATTTTCTTGTTTTTCTAAATTTATGCTAGTATAATAAAAAATAGATAGTAGGTGCGAGATATGAGAAATATTTATACTGGTATAGATTTAGGTAGTGATAACATAAAAATTGTAGTTGCTGAGCTAATAAAAGAAAAATTTCAAGTATTAGCATCAACATCTGTTAAATCTGTAGGAATAAGAAAAGGCCTTGTAGTAGATCATGAAATGGCATTAAGTTCTTTGAACTTAGCAGTTGAAGAAATAGAAAAAATACTAGGTACAAAAATAGATAAAGCAATCGTTACAGTGCCATCAAATAATAGAAATATAAAAGTCGTTTCAGGGACTCTTTTCACAGATGGGGCAGTAAATGGAAAAGATATTGTATCAGTTTTACAAGCTTCATGTGAAGGACAAATTGAAGATAGTGAAGAGTTAGTATCAATAATACCAATTATGTTTAATGTTGGAGAAGAAAAATTTACTAAAAATCCAATTGGAATGACAGTAGAAAACTTAGGAGTTAAAGCACTTCTTGCAACTGCTCCAAAAAAACAAATATATGACTATTTAAAAGTATTTAGTGATGCCAATATAGAAGTTGTTGATATAACATTTAATTGCATTGGGGACTATTTCATGTGCAAAGATAAAACAAAAGATGAAGAAATAGGTGCAATTATAAACATTGGACATGACAAAACAGATGTTTCTATTTTCAATAAAGGTATACTAATAAAAAATAATATATTAAATCTAGGGAGTAGATATGTTGATAAAGATATTACATATGTATATCAAACGGATTCTAATACATCAAGAGAACTAAAAGAAAAATTTGCACTTGCAAGTAGAAGATATGCAGATATTAATGAAGTATTAGAGTTTGAAAATGAAGAAGCAGAAAAGAAATCTATTAATCAATATGAAATAACTGAACTAGTTGAAGCAAGAATTATAGAAATACTAAAACTTGCCAAAAAAGAAATTAATGACTTAACAAATAGAAAAATTAGTTATATAATTGTAACAGGTGGTATAACGGAATTAGTAGGATTTAGCTATGTTGCTGAAAATATTTTAGGAATAAATACAACTACTCTAAATATCACTACAATGGGAATAAGAAGCAATAAGTATTCAAGTGCGATGGGTATTATTAAATATTTCCATGATAAAATGAAATTAAGAGAAAAAAGAATATCTCTATTAAATGAAACTAAAATAAAAGAAATTGAACAAGGAAAACAAAGCATGTTAGATTTAAAAGAAGATACATTTGTAAGTAAAATTTTTGGATATTTTACTTACAATCAAGGAGGGAATTAAATGTTTGGTGGATTAGAAATGGACCAACTTGCTAAGATTAAAGTAATCGGAATCGGTGGCGGTGGTGGAAATGCCATAAATAGCATGGTTGAAACAGGAGTTAAAGGAGTAGAATTTATAGCTGCAAATACAGATTTGCAGGTTTTAAATACATCAAAAGCTGATGTTAAAATTCAACTTGGTAAGACAGGATTAGGTGCAGGAGCAAAACCAGAAATTGGAAAAGAAGCTGCCTTAGAAGCAAAGAAAGAAATTGAAGATGCTTTAAAAGGTGCTGATATGGTTTTCATCACTTGTGGAATGGGGGGTGGAACTGGAAGCGGAGCAGCTCCAATAGTTGCTGAAATAGCACAAGGATTAGGTGCCCTAACAGTTGCAATAGTAACAAAACCATTTACATTTGAAGGAAGAAAAAGAATGGAAAATGCCTTAGTATCTATTGAAGAACTAAAAAAACATGTTGATACATTAATAGTGATACCTAATGATAGATTAAGAGAAATAATAGATAAGACAACTCCAATGCTTGAAGCATTTAAAGAAGTAGATAATGTACTTCGTCGTGGTGTTCAATCAATAACTGACTTAATTGCAGTAGTAGGACTTGTAAACCTTGATTTTGCTGATGTTAAAGCAGTAATGGAAAAGTCAGGAAATGCAATTATCGGTATCGGTATTGGTATGGGAGAAGAAAGAGCTATCGAAGCAGCAAAACAAGCTGTATCATCTCCACTTCTTGAAACATCAATATCAGGAGCAACTGATGCAATAATAAATATCACAGGAGGAATGAACTTAACATTATTTGAAGCTGAACAAGCAGCAGAAGTAGTAAGGGCAGCAGCAAATACAGATATCAATACAATTTTTGGATCTGTTATTAATGAAAACTTAACTGACGAAGTAATAGTAACTGTTATAGCAACTGGATTTGATAAAAATAAAGAAAAAGCTGAAACACAACATAAACAAATTCCAATTCAACAAAAACAAGCTGAAATTCCACAACAAACAGTTAGAAGAACAAGAACAGAAGTGGTTCAAGAACCTCAAAAAATAGAGAAATTAGCAGATGATGATGGTGATGATAGTAAATATGATATTCCACCATTCTTAAGACCAAATTACTAAAAGGAACCAAATGGTTTCTTTTTTTCTTATTTTTGATAGAAATATTAGTAAAATGTGTTATAATTAATACATAGACTGGAGTGTATATAATGGCAAAAAGAAAAAGTAGAAAAAAAGCTAAAGAAACTAAATTAGAAGTAAGACCAGAAATTTATGGCTTAGTTTTAATTATTTTGTCTATTCTTGCATATGGACCTGGTAAACCTCTTGGATGGATTGGTAAAATGGCAAGAAGTTTTGCAATGTTTTTGTTTGGTTCTCTTGATTGGCTTTTTATAGCAACAATTCTATTTGTTGGAATATATATGTTATTTAAAGGTAAAAGCCCATCATTTTGGTCAACAAAATTTGTGGGACTTCTATTAGTATCAATTGGAATATTAGTTTTTTCTCATATGAATTATTTAGTAAACACAACAGGTGGAGTAAGTTCTATATATGATGCAACTATGAAAGATATTACTTCAGCTTTTGAACTAATAAAAAATGGAAGCAGCTTTACTTCTCCTGGAGGAGGAATTATTGGTTGTACTCTAGCAGTAATATTTAACACACTTTTTGCAGTAACTGGCACTAAAATAGTATCAGCATTAATAATATTAACCGGTGTTGCTTTATTTACAGGATTTTCAATAAGAGAATTCTTCGATAATGCAGCAGAAAAAGGAAAATCATTAATTACTAAAACAAAAGATAAGAAAGAAGAGAACACTCTTGAAGAAAATGATGAAGAGGAAGATAACAAAGATTCAGTTGTAATCATAAATGACAATAATTCACCAAAAGAAACTGAACAGGAAGATACAAAATTAGTAATATCAAGCATTGATGAGTTAAAAAGAATGGAAAAAGAAGTTAAAGAAGAAAATATTGAAACTTTACTTACTGATGAGTATGTAGAAGAAGAAAAAGAAAGACCAAAAACTAGAACCTCAAATTATAAATTACCAACTTTAAACTTGTTAAAGAATATTGATAAAAAGAAAAATCAAAATAATCAAAGTTTAATAGAGAGAAATATTCAAATACTTGAAAAAACATTAAGAGACTTTGGAATAATTGGAAAAGTAGTTGAAGTAAACTCAGGACCTGCTGTAACCCAATATGAAATGGAACTACAAACTGGTACAAAACTTAGTAAACTTTTAAGTATTAATAAAGAAATTTCACTAGCACTTGCTAAAAAGGATGTTAGAATTGAAGCTCCAATACCTGGAAAAAGCACAGTTGGAGTAGAAATACCTAACGAAGCAGTATCACCTGTTTCATTAAGAGAAATACTAGAACAAGTACCTCAAAATAAAGTAAATAATAAACTTTTAGTAGCACTTGGTAAAAACATTATGGGTAAGGCAAAATTTGCTGAGATTGACAAAACCCCACATTTACTTGTTGCAGGTTCAACTGGATCAGGAAAATCAGTATGTATAAACTGTATAATTGCATCAATATTGATGAGAGCAAAACCAGATGAAGTAAAACTAGTTCTAGTGGACCCTAAAAAAGTTGAATTATCAATGTATAATGGAATTCCACACTTATTAATGCCAGTTGTAACTGATGCTAAGAAAGCAAATGTTGCACTTCAAAAAATGGTAGATGAGATGGAAAGAAGATATGACGAACTAGAAGCCAAAAATGTAAGAAATATAGCTGGATACAATGAATGGGTAGAAAAAGAAAATCAAGTAAGAAACGATGAAGATAAAATTCAAAAAATGCCTTACATTGTAGTTATTGTAGATGAACTTGCAGATTTGATGATGGTAGCAGGAAAAGAAGTTGAGGATTCAATAATGAGAATAACTCAGAAAGCACGTGCTGCTGGAATTCATTTAATCGTTGCAACACAAAGACCATCAACTGATGTAATAACAGGTGTAGTTAAAGCAAATATTCCATCACGTATATCTTTTGCAGTATCAAGTGGAATAGATTCACGTACAATTCTAGATACAATAGGAGCAGAAAAATTACTAGGAAAAGGAGATATGCTATTCTTACCAATGGGAGAATCATCTCCAGAAAGAATCCAAGGAGCATTTGTTTCAGATGAAGAACTTGAAGCACTTGTTAATTACGCAGTTGAACAACAAAAAGTAGAATTTGATGAAAGATTTACAAACCTTGAAGCAGCAAAAGAACAAGGAAATGCAGGTGGATTAGTTCAAACTAAAGAAGAAGAATATGAAGATCCACTTTATGATGAAATTGTTGAATATGTAATTACTTCAGGTAAAGCTAGTGCATCTTTATTACAAAGAAAGTTTAAATTAGGTTACAATAGAGCAGCTAGAATAATAGATTTACTTGAAGAAAGAGGAATAATAGGTCCTCAAAATGGATCCAAACCAAGAGAAGTTCTTGTAAAAATGGAATCACCAAATGAAGAAGAAATGATGTAAAAAGGGACTATTATTATAATAGCCCCTTTATGCTATAAAATAAGGAGGTAATTATGGCAACACCACATATAGAGTCAAAGAAAGAAGATATAAAAAAGATAGTATTAATGCCTGGAGATCCACTAAGAGCAAAATTTATTGCAGAAAACTTCTTAGATGATTATAAGCTTATCAATACTGTTAGAAACATGTATGGATATACAGGTAAATATAAAGGACATGATGTAACCATATTCGCTTCAGGCATGGGAATGCCTAGTATGGGAATATATTCATATGAACTATTTAAATTTTATGATGTTGATACGATAATTAGAATAGGTTCAGCAGGAGCATATACAGAAAATCTAAATTTATATGATGTATTATTAGTTAATGGAGCATACTCTGAATCAACTTATGCAAAAACTCAAGGAAACGAACAAAACAATATTTTATATTCAAACGAATTAGTAAATAAAAAGATAAAAGAATCTGCTGAAAAATTAAATATTAATATCAAAGAAGGAATTGTTCACAGCAGTGATGTTTTTTACAAAGAAAATGATAATTTTAGAGAATTATATGATAAATACAAGTGTTTAGCATGTGAAATGGAAACTTTTGCACTTTTCCATAATGCTAAGATTCTTAATAAAAAAGCATCTGCTATTGTAACAATATCAGATAACTTAGTAACACACGAAAAAACGACAAGTACAGAACGTCAAAATAGCTTCACAAATATGATGAAAATAGCACTTGAAGCAGCAATACAATTATAAAAATATTAAAAAAGAACATAATAAAAAAGAGGTGACGTATGGAATACACCAAAATAAAAAAAGAAACTTATAATCTACATATGATACAAACAGATAGATTCAAAACAACAAACATAGAAGTTATTTTTTCAAAAAAGATTACAAAAGAAGACATAACAAAGACAAATGTTTTATCTTCAATTATGACTTACACATCAAAGAAATATCCTAAAAGACTAATGTACACAAGAGCACTTGAAAATCTTTATTCAGCACGTCTTTTTACAAATACATATCGAATTGGAAATTTATTAAATGTAGATTTTAACATGAGAATATTAGATGACAAATACGTATCATGTAATCTTCTTGATGACGCACTTTCCTTTTTAAGCGAAGTCATCTTTAATCCAAATGTAAGTGATAACAAATTCGATAAGGATAGTTATAATGTTGTAACAAATGAAGAAAAAGCTCAAATTGAAAGATTTAGAGAAGATTCAAGAAAATACTCACTTATGAAAATGTATGAGTTACTAGATAAAGACTCCCCATGTTCATATAATTTAAAAGGATATTTAGAAGACTTAGAAAAATTAGATAGAGAAAAATTATATGATTATTATAAAGAATTTATAAAATGTAATAACATAGATATATTTATAATTGGAGATATTAATTTTGAAAAAACAGAAAAAATAGTTGAAAAGAATTTTAAATTTAAAGGAAATAAAAGAGTAATAATAGAGCCATCTTTAATCTCTAAAAAACATAGAGAGGTAGTTCAAGAAGTAATTGAAGATGATTATACAAATCAATCAAAACTATCTATCGCTTGTCGAATTGAAGATATGAATAAATTTGAAAAAAACTATGTAATAAATATTTATAATTTTATACTTGGTGGAACAGCAGACTCTAAATTTTTTAAAAATATAAGAGAAAAATATTCACTTTGTTATTACATATCAAGTGGAGCTAATAAACTTGATAACTTATTAATAATATCTTCAGGTTTTTCAAAAGAAAACTACTCAAAAATGCTTTTTTTAATAAAGAAAGAAATGGAAGATATTAGAAAAGGTCTATTTGAGGAAGAAGAAATAGAAAAAGCTAAAAAGTACTATATATCAGCGCTGGATGCAATAAATGACAGTGAAAACCAGATAATCGCATCATACTATGCAATGGATTTGTTAAAAACTGAAAGTATTGAAAAAAGAAAAGAAAACATACTAAAAGTAACTAAAAAACAAATAGTAGAGCTAGCAAATAAAGTATATATAGATACAATATTTCTTCTAGGTGGTGATAAATTGTGATAACAAGAGAACTAAAAGATTTAAATATAAAAATTTATGAAGAAGATTTAGATAATGGACTAAAAGTAATATTGTTACCATTTGAAAAAAGAACAAATTATGCTCTTCAATATATAACAAGATATGGATCTGAAATAGATGAATTTATTTCAAGTACTACTAAAAAAAGAATAAAAGCACCTTATGGAGTAGCACACTTTTTAGAACACAAAATGTTTGAACAAGAAGATGGACTTGATCCATTCGCTTTTTATTCCAAAACTGGAACAGATGCAAATGCATCAACTGGATATAAATTAACAAGTTACATAGTTGAAGGAACAACAAATATTGAAGAAAATCTCGAATTTTTAATAAACTATGTTAACAGTCCATATTTTACAGATAAAAATGTCGAAAAAGAAAAAGGAATTATTATTGAAGAGTTAAATATGTATTTAGATGAGCCTGAAAATAGACTATTCGATAATAATAACAAATCAGTTTTTGTTAAACATCCTATGAGAAGAGATATTGGAGGAACTCCTAAAAGTGTCAGTAAAATAACAAAAGAAGTGTTATATGAGTGCTACAATACGTTCTATCAACCAGATAACATGTTAATAACAATTGCAGGAAACTTCAATATTGATACCGTAATGAATATAATAAAGAATAATAAAAAATTAAAAGATAGAAAAAAAATAGGTTCAATTAAAACATTTAGAGTAAAAGAGCCAATTAGAGTAAATAGAAAAGAAAAAAGAATAAAAATTAAAAACTTATTCTTACCTAAGTTTATCTTAACTTTTAAAAAAGAATTAAAAGAGACTAAAGCTCAAGATATTTATAAGTTTAAAACCACAACAGATATATTATTATTTTCTTTATTTGGATCATCATCATATTTTAGAGAAAGAATGCAAGCAAATGATATGTATTCACTATTTTTCACATCATGTGGAAGTGTTGATAACATTTTCTTAACAGAATTTATTGCAGAAACTAAAAAAGTCGATGAATTAAAAGATGAAATAGTAAACTTATTCTTAAATGGTGAAATAACTCCCGATGACTTAGAAAGAGGAAAAAGAGTAATGATTTCTAATGAGATAATTGACTCTGACTCTCCATTTAAGATAATGGACAAGATAGTTGATGATTTAATTGAGAAAAATGAAATGATATTAAATCGTATTGAGATTATAAGAAGTATCACAATGGATGATTTAATTAAAGTAAGAAAAGAAATAATAAATGAATCAAAAGATAATTATTCATTTGTAGTCGCGTATCCAAAAGAGTAGAAATACTCTTTTTTTATGAATATTTTTAACTTTTAAAGAGTATAAAATATTATTTTATACGATATAAAAATTCACAAATATTTTATTGTATAAAATGCCTATTTAATGGTATTATTATATTATAAAATAATCTAATAATAGGAAGGAGTAAATATGAATAAAAGCACAAAAAGAAAATATAAACAAATGATGCTTCTTTTACTTATGATATTTATTCCTTTTATAAGCATTGGTTATTCTGCTTTATCTACTACTTTAAACATTAATAGCGATGTTTTAATACCAGGTATTCCAACTTTATATAATGTTTTAAAAACAGCAGGTGATAAAGGAGTATATGCAAAAAAATACACGGGAAGTCATCAAGATTCGATTAACGCATCACTTTCAACAGAAGATATTTATTATTGGTATGCAGCAGATAACACAGCAGGAACTGAAATAAGAGACAAATTTAATGTAGTATTTGCAGGAATGTGTTGGCAGATGATTAGAACAACAGACACAGGAGGAGTAAGGCTACTATATAACGGAGAACCAACGATAGAAGAAAACGCTGGAGTAGTCACATACGATTGTAGTGACACAAGACCTAACCATATAGGAGTTAACCAAACAACTACAAGTTTATCAGGAAACTATTATTATAGTAATCAATATACAACAAGTGTATCAGGAAGCACAACAACATATACATTAACAAATCCAACCCAAGTAAGTGTAACAAGTAGTAATGCTGAAGCACAAATAGCAAGTATTGCAGTTAACTATCCATATACATGTAAAAGTACCAGCCAAACAGGAACATGTACAATTTTATATAAGGTTGACAGCCAGTCTAGCGGCACAAGCGCTTATGTATATCAATCAACATATAGAGATAGATTAGGAACAAGTAAATTTAATGATAGTGCAATAAGTGGTGTAGGATATATGCATAATAATAAATACTTGATTTCATCACAAACACAAAGTAAAAGTATAACTATGCTTACAAATACGACCTTAAATAGTAGTACTTTAACTACATATGGTAATTACTACTATAGTGAAAGTTATATGGTAGGATCAAATTATATTTTAGTTAATGGAGTGATAGGTAATACAATAGCAAATTATCCTTCATCTTGGGTAGGGAAATATACTATAGGAAGCACAACGTCAACAAGTGGAAGTACAGGAATGTATTACATATCAGGGATAGACACAAGTGGAACTAATCCAATAATGTATAGTGCATCTCTTTCTGATTCGAAAGGAATAAATGATAAATCATATAAATATTTATTTGGAAGTGGAATAACTGATAATGGAGATGGGACATTTACTCTTACTGGAAATGTCGAAGAAGTAAACAGAAAAGACTGGTATAACAAATATTCTAATATGAATAATAAGTTTGTATGCCTTCAAGGATACTATACGTATAATGAGACAACAGGTGCTAATACATGTAGTGATACAAGAACAACAAGTAAAGTAGATGCAATAGGATATGTAACAGCAACAACAGTAACTAATTTTACTTATAGGCCTATGTATAAATATGGATATGGAATAGAGTCATATAATGACAACTATAAGTTAGTAGGAAATAATAATGAAGAAGGATCATTACAATATGTGTATGACTGGTCTAATACAAATACTTCCAATTGTTTTACTGGAAACAGTAAAATAAGTAGTTGTGGATATCAGTCTTTATCAAAAAGTCATTATACATGTTATAACCTAAGTGGAGTTTGTAAAGATTATAATTATGTATATTATACAACAAATACAGCATCAAATTCAGTAGCAATACCTGAAGGAAAATATGCAAGCACAGATTTAGCGAATACAAATAATATATTATATGATGCTTTATATGCAAGTGATGTTAATAAGTACGATTCAGCAATAAAAGGAAAAATAGACGAATGGTATCAAGATAAACTACTTGCAGGATATAATACATATATTGATGATACAATATATTGTAATGATAGAACAGTAACAACAGTTGGAGAAAACTGGAATCCAAATGGAGGATCAACAACAAATAGTAACAACTTGATATTTAAAGAATATACACCAACAAGTGATTTAAGTTGTACTAATACTACTGATAAATTTAGTGCATCCAATAATAGTGCAAAACTTACTTATAAAGTAGGACTAATATCAGTACCAGAAATGAACCTGTTAAATAACAATAATGTAAGAGAAAATACAAATATTTACTTTACTTTATCACCTAGTCATAAATCTTCCTCCTCTCTATACATTAAAACAATTAGTAATAGTATTGATTACATTCCTATTTATTCTAATATTGGTATAAGACCAGTAATATCATTAATAGAAGGAATAGAGTATATCTCTGGTAATGGATCTATGACAAATCCATATGTGATAGATTTACCAGTAACTACAAATACACTTATGAAACATAATGGTGGAATAGGTTCGACTTTTGGAAAGGCGATATCAAGAGATAATTTTGAATCTATAACGACAGTAAATAATAAAACAGTACCAAGTAATGCAATAGATTCGTGGGATGTATCTGATTCACAAAACGGAAGTGTAATGGCATGGTATAAAGATGATGATTCAAACGGAAAATATGAATTATATATAGGACAAGATGGAGGAGTACTAGCCAATCCAAATAGTAGTTACACGTTTTCTAATTTTAAAAATGTAACTACAATAGATTTATCAAATTATAGTACAACATTAGTAGGTAATATGAAATATATGTTTTACAATACTGGTTATAATTCAACTTCATTTAGTATAACAGGATTAAATAGCTTTAATACATTGAAAGTTAAAGATATGCAATATATGTTTAATAATACAGGATATAGTGCCACAACATGGAATATTGGAGAATTAAGTAGTTGGGATACATCAAGTGTGACAACTATGTATGGAATGTTTTTTAATGCAGGCTATAGTGCCACAACATTTAGCTTAGATTTTAATTCATGGGATACATCAAATGTAACACGCATGGATAGTATGTTTTCTAATGCAGGACGAAATGCCACAACATTTAGTTTAGATTTAAGTTCATGGAATATATCAAGTATAACACGTATGGATGGTATGTTTTCTTATGCAGGATATAAAGCCACAACATGGAACATTGGAAACTTAAGCAGTTGGAATACTTCAAATGTAACAACTATGACTACTATGTTTCAATATGCAGGCTATAGTGACACAACATGGAGTATAGGCGACTTAAGTAATTGGGACGTATCAAGTGTAACACGTATGGATAATATGTTTTATTATGCAGGGTATAGTGCCACAACATGGGGGATAGGAGATTTAAGTGATTGGGATGTATCAAGTGTAACAACAATGTATAAAATGTTTTCAAATGCAGGCTATAATGCCACAACATTTAATTTGGATTTAAGTAGTTGGGACACCTCAAACATAACAAATCTGCAATATATGTTTTTAAATGCAGGCTATAGTGCCACAACATGGGGTATAGGAGATTTAAGTAATTGGGATACATCAAACGTAACAAATATGAGTTCTATGTTTTCTTATGCAGGTAGAGGTGCATCATCTTTTAATCTAGATTTAGGTAATTGGGATACATCAAATGTAACAAATATGGATAGTATGTTTAATCGAGCAGGCTATAGTGCCACATCATGGAGCATCGGAGATTTAAGTGATTGGGATGTATCAAGTGTAACAACAATGTATCAAATGTTTGATTCTGCAGGCTATAATGCCACAACATGGGGTATAGGAGATTTAAGTGATTGGGATGTATCAAGCGTAACAACAATGTATAAAATGTTTTCAAATGCAGGCTATAATGCCACAACATGGGGTATAGGAGATTTAAGTAATTGGGACACATCAAACGTAACAAATATGCAATATATGTTTAATTCTGCAGGCTATAGTGCCACAACATGGGGTATAGGAGATTTAAGTAATTGGGATACATCAAACGTAACAAATATGGAGCAAATGTTTTCTTATGCAGGACGAAGTGCCACAACGTTTAATAGCATTGGTACATTAAAGGTGTATGCTACAAATATTTCTTATATGTTTAGAGAATCTCCAAAAGCAAAAGCAACACTTTCTATATATAGTAATCCTACAACATATATTGGTGCATTTGATAATGCTGCAACAGACTCTAGTGCATTAATTACAGTTAATTACTCTAGTGCTACAACAAATATAGATAATATAATTGCAACAAAGTCTAGTAACTCTAATGTAGTTAAAGGATCTTTATTACAATAGGAAGAAATTTTTCTTCCTATTTTTTATAAAAAAATGAATTCCAAATAAAATTTTATTTTATCAACTATAAACTAAAAAAATACTCTCCTTTTTTCTAAAAGTATGTTATAATTTAAAATAGGTGAAGAATATGATAGGGAACTTGGGTAAAATTGTTGATATTAACGGTAACTATGTAACAATTAAAATAGAATTTAACGTTTCAGGATATGGAAACTTAATGAATATTCATGTTGTATTTGATGATGGTACAAAAAGAATAGTGGGAGAAATACTTAAAGTTACTATTCAAGATATTGTTGTAGGAATAGTGGGAGAGTTACAAGATGATGCCTTTATTCCAGGAATAAATGCTAAACCATCTTTTGCATCAGTAGTAAGAATAATAAACAAAGAAGAACTAGAACTAGTACTTGGGCCTCAAGAAGTAAGTGATAGTGAACATATGTATCTTGGAAAATCTGCTATTTATAATGGATATCGTATAAATGTTGGAGTAAATAATTTCTTTAGTAACCACTTTGCCATTTTAGGTAACACTGGTAGTGGAAAAAGTTGTACATTTGCAAGAATTATTCAAAATATCTTTACAACATCAAAGTATCTACCAGTTAATGCTAGCGTCTTTGTCTTTGATGCTTATGGAGAATATAAAAACGCATTCTCATTTTTACATGAATTTAATAACCAGTTGAATTATAAATCATATACGACAAACATAGAAACTAAAGATAAAGATAGTGAACTTTTAAGAATTCCTTTATGGCTTTTAGATGTTGATGATATAGCACTTTTACTTGGAGCAACTGAAGCTAGCCAATTACCAATAATTGAAAAAGCTTTGAAACTTGTGCCTATTTTAAAAGGAACTGATGAAGAAGCAATCAAGTGCAAAAATGATATTATCGCAAGAGCAGTACTTGATATATTACAAAGTGGAAAAGACTCAATTAAAATAAGAGATCAAATAACAGCAGTTCTTTCCACATTTCATACAGATATGTTAAGTCTAGAAAGTCAAATAATACAACCAGGTTACGTTAGAACATTAAAACAATGTATCTATGTAGATAATTCTGGAAAAATGCAAGAAATGGAACTAGTTGTAAACTTTATTTCAACATTTATAATTGAAGGATTTGAAATACCTAATCCAAAAGGAAATGTAATGTACAATCTAGATGACTTAGAGCAAGCATTAAACTTTGCTTTAATATCAGAAGGTATTTTAAAAAGTGATAAAGTATTTGACTATGCAAACATCTTATCAGTTAGACTACATGCTTTGGCAAATGGAGAATATAAAGAATACTTCAATTATGGTCAAATGGTTACGAAAAGTGGATATATAAGAGACTTGATGACAACTTATGATGGTGGTAAAGCTCAACTAGTTGGTTTTAATATTAACTATATAGATGATAGAACTGCTAAATCAATAACTAAAATTATTTCAAGATTATTATTTGAAGTAGCAGCCAACAGCGAAAATCGTGGGAAATTCCCATTTCATATAATAATAGAGGAAGCACACAGATATGTTCAAAAAGATATAGATCAAGAACTACTTGGATACAATATCTTTGATAGAATTACCAAAGAGGGAAGAAAATATGGAGTAATACTTGGACTTATTACTCAAAGACCTAGTGAACTTAGTGAAACAAGTATTTCACAATGCTCAAACTTCATTGTATTAAGAACACTTCATCCGAAAGACTTGCAATATATTAAAGAAATGGTTCCAAACGTAACAGATGAAGTAATTGCTATACTTAAAACTTTACAACCGGGAAGTGCGATAGCATTTGGAAGTGCTTTTAAAGTCCCAGTATCAATTAAGATGGATAAACCATCACCAGAACCATATAGTAACAACAGTGATGTTGCAAAAATCTGGTATGCATTAAATTAATGCTTTAAAAAATAAATAATATGTGTTAGAATGATTATATAGACTATGGAGGATTATTATGGCTTTTAATAAATTATTTGAAAAATTTACAGGAAACAATCAAGAAGAGAATGGTTATGAAGAATTAACTGATGAGACAGTAGCAAGTAAAGTAGTAAGAAAAGATAATACTATGATTCTTTTAGAGCCACGTGCTTATTCAGAATCTCAACAAATAGCAGATTACTTAAAAACAAATTCATCTGTTGTTGTTAATTTAAGAAGAGTAACACCAGATCAAGCTAAAAGAATAGTGGATTTCTTAAGTGGAACAATTTATGCAATCGAAGGAGATTTACAAAAACTAGGTGGAGGAATTTTCTTATGTACTCCAAAATCAGTTAATGTTGAAGGAAAAATCTCAGATGAAGGATTAAAAGGAAAAGAAGGAAACAAAACTCAAGCAAAAGCAAATAAACAAAATGCTGATGAGGAAGAAGACGAGTTTAATTGGTAATTAAAAACAAGAACTAAAGAGTGGTGGTGGAGCTATGGACAAATTTACAATAGTAGAAAAAGGTTATAACATTCAAGAAGTTAATAAATTTATTGAAAATGTAATAACACAAACTGAATCTATGCTTGGAAAAATGAAAAAACAACAAAAAGAAGTTGAACTTTTAAAACAAGAGATAGAAAATTATAAAAGAATAGAAAATGATTTAAAGACAGCACTATTTAGAGCACAACAATCAAGTAATGACATAAAGAAACAAGCATATGATGAAAAAAATGTAATAATAGAAGAAGCAAGAAGAAATGCTTCACGTATTGTAAATGATGCACTACTACGAGCAGAAAAAATTGAACTTAAAACCGATACTCTTGAAAGAAATATGAGAATATTTAAAAAGAAATTAAAACTTGTCGTAGAACAACAATTAACAGTTATTGATGAAATAGAGGACTTAGAACTAAAATAGTCCTTTTTTTTAACACAAAAAAACTCGTCTAAGACGAGATATTTTTTATTAAGCTTCTACTTCAGTATTTACTCTATCAGCTTTTCTTAAAGTTCTTGCTTCTTTAGCACTAATTCTAACTCTAGTACCATCAACAAGTCTAACTACTTGTAAGTTTAAAGCTTGAGTACTATTTGTTGTATTTAATGCATGAGAACGAATTCTTTTTCTTTTATTAGGTTTTCTACTAGATATATTAATAGCCATTATAAGACCTCCTCATAAATAAATTACTTGCTTAATAACTTTATCACAAAATTTGCCTTTAGTCAAATATTTTCAACTACTTTTGTGTTATAATACATATAGAAAGGAGGAATTATATGTACACACCACTTTATATAAAAAGTAACTATACATTTTTATCTAGTCTTGTTAAGATAGATGAACTAATTAAATTATGTAAGAGTAAAAACATAACTAGTGTAGCACTTACTGATGAAAATTTAATAAGTGCCATGTACTTTTATAAGTTAGCTAATGAAAATAACATTAAGCCAATTATAGGACTTTCAATAAAATATGAATTAAAAAATGTACTTTTATATGCTAAAAACTATAAAGGATATCAAAATATTCTTAAAATATATACAAATATTGATGAACTAACTATAGATTTATTAGAAAAATATAGAAGTGATATAGTATGTATAATTCCTTATAAAAGTATTGATCTATATAATATTTTTAAGAATATATTTATTGATACTTATATTGGAGTATCAAAGAAAACTGAAGAAGAAAGTGCTAAAAATATTACAAATAATTTAGTATTTATAAATGAAGTATTATACCTAACTAAAAAGGAAAGCAATTATTATAAATATGCAATAATGATGAAGGAGAAGAAAAATGTCTTTGATAATGTAGAATTTCAAGATAATTTTAACTACATATTAGATTATGAAGATATACTTAACTTAGTTAGTAAAAAAACTCTTTTAGAAACTAATAAAATAAGTGAAATGTGTGACTTAGAGTTTCCAAAAAGAAAGAATATGATACCACATTTCAAGAATAAATTTGATATATCAAGCGATGAATATTTAACTAATTTAAGTATTCAAGGATTAACTCTTAGACTTAAAAATAGTGTTTCAGATAATTATAAAAAAAGACTATTATATGAACTTGATGTAATTAAGAAAATGGGATTCTCTGATTACTTTTTAATCGTTTATGACTATGTCAAATACGCCAAGAAAAACAAAATATTAGTAGGACCTGGAAGAGGAAGCGCTGGTGGTAGCTTGGTTGCATACTCACTTGGAATAATAGACGTTGATCCTATCAAGTATGACTTATTGTTTGAAAGATTCTTAAATCCAGGAAGAGTAACAATGCCCGATATCGATATAGATTTTCCAGATTCATATCGAGATGAAGTAATTAATTATACAAGAGAAAAATATGGAGAAAAGAAAGTAGCGGGAATAATAGCTATTGGAACTTTGAAAGCTAAAGCAGTGCTTGATGATGTAGCAAGAATTTTAAAAATAGAACAAAATAAAACAGATAGATTAAAAAGATTTGTTGAATTAAATTCCAAATTAAATGATATTTATAATAATAATGAAGAATTTAAAAGAATAATAGATAATGATGAAAGATTAAAAAAATTATTTGATATTTCAACATATTTTGAAGGATTCCCTAAAAATACAACTGTTCATGCATCAGGAATAATAATATCTGAAATAGATCTTGATGAAATAATACCACTTATAAAACAAGATGGAGTATATATTAGTGGCTTTGAAATGGGCTATCTTGAAGAACTAGGACTTTTAAAAATGGATTTTTTAGGTAATAGGAATCTTACTACTATCATGGAAATTTTAGAAAGTATAAAGAAATATGAAAACAAAGAAATAAACTTTTTAGATATACCACTTGATGATAAAGAAACCTTGAAATTATTCTATGATATTGATACTAATGGAATCTTCCAGTTTGAAAGTGATACAATGAAGAATCTCTTATCAAATCTAAAAGTAACAGACTTTAGTGACATAGTAGCATCAGATGCTTTAGTAAGACCAGGTCCAGATACAAGGACATATATTGAAAGAAAAAATAATAATACAAAAGTTAATTATTTGAATGATAAACTAGAAAAAATATTATCTCCTACATATGGAGTATTAGTCTATCAAGAGCAAATAATGCAAATAGCAAACGTTATGGCATCATTTACCATGCAAGAAGCTGATACTTTAAGACGAGCAATGTCAAAAAAGAAAAAAGAACTTTTAAAAGTACAAGAAGAAAAATTTATTAGTGGATCACTAAAAAATGGATATGACTATAAAACAGCTAAGAAGATATATGATGATATCTTATCATTTGCAAGTTATGGATTTAACAAGTCACATGCTGTAGCATACTCACTTATTGCCTATAAAATGGCATACTTAAAAGTCCATTATTCTAAATACTTTTATTTAAATATATTATCAATGATAATTGGAAATGACTCAAAAACTTCATCAATAATAAGAGAAGCAAGAAGCAAGGGAGTAATGTTTTATCTTCCTGATATCAATAAAAGTAAAGAAGTATTTGAAATAGTAAATGATGGAATATTATTTCCACTTTCAAATATAAAAAATATAGGAATAAATACAGCCTTGTTAATAGTTGAAAAAAGAGGAGATGGCTTCAAAAATATCTTTGAATGCTTAACTAAACTTCAAGAAATAGGAATAAATAAAAAGGTAATAGAATCACTTATTTATGCTTCTTGTTTTGACTGTTTCGGTTATAACAAGAATACTTTGATAACTAATCTTGATAACTTATTAACATTTGCCTTTATTGCTAAAGGACTAAATCAAGATTTAATAGAGCATCCAACTATTGAAATAAAAGAAGAATATGATCAAGCTTATCTAATGGCAAAAGAAAAAGAATTATTTGGATTCTACTTAAGTTATCATCCAACTACTAGATATAAAGATAAATATAAAGTAATTAACTTAAATGATATTAAAGCCTATCAAGGAAAGATAATAGATACAATTGTACTTGTTGAAAATATAAAAGTACATAAAGATAAAACAGGACAAGAAATGGCCTTTATTACTGGAAGTGATGAAATAAAAACTTGTGAGTATATAGCATTTTCTAAAGAATATCAAAATTTAAAAGAACTTAAAAAAGGAAATATCCTTTTAGTGCAGGGAAAAGTTGAAAAAAGAAAAGATTTTCAAATAATAATCGAAAAATCTAAAATAATTGCGTAATTTAATAAAATATGTGTTATATTTAATATATATGGTGGTGAGAAAATGAATATACAATTTGTCGTAAACGATTATCTGCTAGCATGGAATTTATTATTTCGCCCATCTATTTCTGAAGACATTCAAACTCTTAAAGAACGTCTTTGGAAAAACTATTCGAAAGAGTATATGAAACTTGAAAAAGAAAACGTAGAAATACTTAAATATACAAATGATTTTATCCCAGATGATGATACAATTTATAACTTTGTTTTCGATAGTGAAGAGTATAAACTTGTAAAAAAGCAAACAGATAAATATAGAAGATTCTTAATGAAAATATGGGATTCCAATCAAAAAGTAATACAAAGTTCACTAAAAGAACTATTAAGATTTAAAGTAGAAAACACTTATCAAATACTTGTAATACATCCATATTTTGATAATGTTGAGTACTTAAAAAAGAATCCAAAAAAGAATATCGTATGGGGTAAAAAAGAAGATACTGAAGATGGATTAAAAGCGATAATGAGAATTCTTTTTACAGCAGTAAAATATGAACTTAACGATTATCAAGAACAAAACAAAGAAATAGTAACAGCAATAACTGACTTACTAGTTACCAATGAAATATACACTAGAGTATCAGGATACTCTAAATACGAGGAAGGAATAAAAAGATTAAAACTATTAAAAAGACAATTATATCCTTATTGGCTAATGTATCAAGGAGCAGATAGAGAAGAGTTAGTAAGCTTTATGATGAGAGATAGAATGCCATTTGATATAGATAAATATCCAATAGAAAAAGGTCTTAGAAAAGTAGATTTTAAAGGGTTTATAGATTTTTGCTGCACTAATCAAAAATATATAATAAGGCTTAATGAACTAGACAAAATTTAGAAAGAGGTTAAAATATGGACGAAAAGATGCATAAAATACTTAAAAAAATCAACCTAAATGAAACATATTTCAACCTTTTTTTTAATGCCAAAATAAATAAGACTAAAATAGATGACTTAAATAATATAGTAACTATTGAAATATATAATGAAAAAGATATTCCATATATGTTATATGATGAACTAGTTAATAAGTTTGAAGAATATTTTGATGGAGCAGAAATTCATTTAACAATCGATAACGAGAAAGGATTAAGCCCTAACTTCAAAATAAATTTTGAAAAAATAATAAAAGATAATTATGAAAATCTTCCTAATATTAAAGCATTAGAAGAAAAATTAGAAATAATAGGAGACTCTATTAATGTAGAAGTAGTTAATGAAAGAGAAAAAAAAGATTTAGAAGAGGACTTTAATAAACTTAAAAAAATAATTAAGAGATATGGATCAAATTTCGAATATAAAATTGAAATAGATGAAAATATAAAAATAGCAATTGATGAAAATATAAACAATGAAACAATTGAAATAATGAGTAAACCTTTTATTCAGTATGAAGCTCCTAAACAAGTATCAGCATTTCCAAGAAGAAGAAAGAAAGAAATAGATGAAAAAACTATCTTTGGGAATTTAATTAAAGAAGATGAAGCAGTAACAAAGATTAATTCTATAGTTGGAGAAAATACTGATATATTAATAGAAGCTAAAGTGTTCGCCACAGAAGAATTTGTCCCTCAAAGTAAAGCATTTAAAATACTAACATTAAAAGTAACAGATAACACAGATAGCATAATCTGTAAAATATTTGTTCGTGATGATAATATCTATGAGTCTTTAATTAAAAAGACGAAGAGTGGAACTTGGTTAAAATTAAGAGGAAATACAAAATATGATGAATACTCCAATAATGAATTAGTATTAACTGTTTTTGATATATATGAATCAGATAAAAAAGATGAAAAACTAATAGATGATAGTCCAGTTAAACGTGTTGAACTTCATACTCATACGATGATGAGTCAAATGGATGGAGTAAGTAAACTAGATCTTGATAAACATACATGTGAGATGGTATCTAATACTATAGATATGGGCTATTCTGCAGTAGCAATAACAGATCACTCAGGTTGCCAAGCTTTCCCAATAGCTTTTGAACTTGTAACAAATTATAACAAAGGACTAATAAAAGGATTAAAATCTAAAAAAGAAGAATTAGAAATCAAACTAAAAGAAGAAGAAAATGAAAATCAAAAGAAATTAATTGAAGATGAGTTAGAAACTGTATTAAAAGAACTTGAAAATCCAAAGAAATTTAAAGTTTTATATGGAACAGAATTAACGCTTGTTGACGATACAGTTAATATTGTCGTAAGACCAAGCAACTTAGAACTATCTGATACAGAATATGTTGTATTCGATACAGAAACAACTGGATTTAATGCAGCAGGAGTAGATCAAATGATTGAAATAGGTGCAGTAAAAATAAAAAATGGAGAAATAACTGATACCTTTGATGAATTAATAGATCCAAAAAGACATATTCCAGATAAAATTACAGAACTTACTAATATTACTGATGAAATGGTAAAAGGAAAAGATGACGAAGAGACTGTAACAAAGAAATTCCTAGACTGGGCAGGAGATGCTCCAATGGTCGCACATAATGCCAAATTCGATATATCATTTATAGAAATGTCAATGAAAAAATATAATCTAGGGGAGTTTAAAAACACAGTTATCGATACTCTTGAATTATCAAGAACCCTAGACCAAGGTTTTGCAAGGCACTCCTTATCAGCACTTGTTTCAAGATACAACGTTGACTTTGATGAAGAAGGTCATCACCGTGCCGACTACGATGCTGAGGGAACTGCCAAAGTATTCCATAAAATGGTTCAAAAACTACTAAATCAAAACTTCAAAAAAATAAGTGACCTTGATAGACTAATATCAAAAGATGAAATACATAAATTTGGAAGATCTTTCCATTTTAATGCCCTAGCAGTAAATAAAAAAGGAATAAAGAACTTATTTAAAATAATATCTCTTGCTAACACTGTATACTTATATAAAACACCAAGAATACTAAGAAGTAAACTTGAAGAATTAAGAGAAGGTATACTAATAGGAAGTGGATGTTATAACTCAGAAGTATTTATAGAAGCAAGAAGTAAAGAAGGAGAAGAGTTAACAAACATAATTAACTTTTATGATTATGTAGAAGTACAACCTCCTGAAGTATATAATCACTTAATTCAAACAAGTGACTTTAAAGACGAAGATGAACTTAAAGAACACATAAAAAAAGTGATAAGTGCTACTAAAGAAGCAGGAAAAATAATAGTAGCAACAGGAGATGTTCACCACTTCAAAAAAGAAGATAAAATCTATCGTGAGATAATAATAAATCAAAAAGTACCTGGTGGAGGAAGACATCCTCTTGCTAAAAAAGAAATAACATCAATTCCATCACAGCACTTTAGAACTACTAAAGAAATGCTTGAAGATTTTAACTTCTTAGATAAAGACTTAGCATATGAAATAGTAGTAACTAATACTAATAAAGTTGCTGATATGATTGAAGAAATTGAAGTAATACCAGATACTGGAGGTATTCCTTTCTCTCCACGTGTAAAAAGTGATGATGGAGGATACCTAGACTGTCCTCAAGTAGTTACAGATCTAGTATTTAATAAAGCACGTGATTGGTATGGGGATCCACTTCCATATAATATAGAAGAACGTATAGCAAAAGAGCTATATGGAGATATCGTCTATAACTCTTATAGTGCTATTATAAAAAAAGAAAATGAAAATATTAGTGAAGAAGATTTTAATAAAGAAGTATTTAAAAGAGTTCATGAAACAGTAGCAAGTGGATTTGATAAAGTTAAAGAAGAATTATCAAAATTCTTAAAAGAAAACTGGAAAGAAGAAGATGGAGAACTAACTGATGAATCACTTAAGAAAAAACTAAAAAAAGAACTTGGTGGTATCATTGGAGGAGGATTTGACCCAATATACTTGATTGCTCAAAGACTTGTAAAACACTCCAATGATGATGGATATTTAGTAGGATCTCGTGGATCTGTTGGATCAAGTTTTGTAGCAAGTATGATGGGTATATCTGAAGTAAACCCACTACCACCACATTATAGATGTACTAAATGTAAAAAAAGTATCTTTGAAGATGATAACCATAGTCCTTTGGGAGCTACTTATTCATCAGGATTTGATTTACCTAATAAATTATGTCCAAACTGTAATATACCTATGTTAAAAGATGGACAAGATATTCCGTTTGCAACATTCTTAGGATTCAATGCAGATAAAGTTCCAGATATCGATTTAAACTTCAGCGACTTAAACCAAGCTTCAGCTCATGAGTACACTAAAGTGTTATTTGGAGTTGATAATGTTTATAGAGCAGGAACAATTGGAACAGTAGCAGATAAAACTGCATATGGTTTTGTTCTTGGTTACTATGAAGATAAAATAATGGATATAATTACAGAAATAGCTAAGAGTCTTGATAAATCTTATGAAGAGTTATTATCTGTAGAAAAGAAAGAAAAAGTAAATAAAATTGCTAAGAAATTCTTATTATTACAAGAAAATATAAGACGCGATGTACCAAAAGAAATAGATATGAAATATGATGAAATGGTAAGAAAAGTAAAAGAGTATTCGACTATCAGAAGTGCTGAGATTGAACGTATTTCACTTGGATGTGTTGGAGTAAAAAGAACAACTGGACAACATCCTGGAGGAATAGTAGTAGTCCCTGATTATATGGATGTATCAGATTTTACTCCATTCCAATTCCCAGCAGATGATCCAACTAGTGCATGGAGAACAACTCACTTCTCATACCATGCAATTGACCAGTGTCTTTTAAAACTTGATATTCTAGGACATAGTGATCCAACTCAGCTTAGAATGATTCAAGACTTAACTAAAACAGATATACTAAAAGTTCCAATGGACGATAAAGAAACTATGAGTATTTTTTCAAATACTAATGCTCTTGGTGTTACAACAGAACAAATATTAAATGAAACTGGAACACTTGGAATACCAGAGTTTGGAACACCTTTTACTATTTCAATGGTAGAAGAGACTAAACCAAAAACATTTGCCGAACTAGTAAAAATATCAGGATTATCACATGGAACTGATGTTTGGCTTGGTAATGCTCAAGAATTAATAAAAAATAAAGTTGTACCATTTAAAGAAGTTATCGGATGTCGTGATGATATCATGGTATATTTAATTTATCATGGGCTTCCTCCAATAAAAGCATTCAAAATAATGGAGTTTGTTCGTAAAGGAAAAGCAAGTAAAGATATAGAAACATGGAAAACTCATAAAGAAACTATGACTAAAGCAGGAATAGAATCTTGGTTTATCGATTCATGTGAAAAAATTAAATACATGTTTCCTAAAGCTCATGCCTGTGCTTATGTTACAAGTGCATTTAGAATCGCATGGTACAAAGTTCATATGCCAGTATACTTCTATGCTTCATGGCTAACTTCAAAAGCAACTGATGTTGATGTTGAAACAATGATGCGTGGATATAACGATATAAGAGAAAAAATAATTGAGATACAAACCAAAGGGTATGACGCTACTAATAAAGAAACAGGACAACTTGAAAGTTTAAAAGTATCCCTTGAAGCAACTGCAAGAGGAATAAATTTTGTTCCAATCGATTTAAATCTAAGTGAAGCAACAACTTGGGGTGTAAAAGATGATAAAAATATTTATCCACCTTTTGCAGCAATAGATGGTCTTGGTGATACAGTTGCAAAGGCAATAGTAGAAGAAAGAGAAAAACGCCCATTTACAAGTATTGAAGATTTACAAAAAAGAGCAAAAATATCTCAAACGCTAATAGAAAAATTAAGAAAAATGAAAATATTAGATGGACTTGACGAATCAGATCAATTGTCTTTATTTTAAAGGAAAAGAAGCACTAGTTTTTAGTGCTTTTTAAAATATTCACAAACTTTTGACAATTATCCCAAAATTCTTACATAATTTAGTTGTACACTTAATATATCAAAAGGAAGTGATGAATATAATATAGAAATAGACAATTGAATATTTAAAATGTCATAGCAAAAAGCTATTTAAAATTTATATAAATAAATTGGTTATTACGAAAAGTAATAAATAAATAATTATATTCGTTCAAAAAAATATAAAGTGAAAGGAAAATGCTTATAAGATAATAAATAATAAAATTCAAAACTTGTCAATAAAGACAAGTTTTTCTTTTTAAAAAATAAATATTATTGAAAAAAAAATAATATGAAGTATAATATCTTTGTGATAGGAGGAAATATGAATAACCAAAATACTATCAACGACATTAGAAGTAAATTAAACATTGTCGATATTGTTAGTGAATATGTTCCTCTTACTAAGAAGGGACAATATTACTGGGGAATATGTCCCTTTCATAATGACAAAAATCCTTCAATGAGTGTTGATGAAAAAAGACAAACTTATACTTGCTGGAGCTGTCACAACAGTGGAAATGTTTTTAACTTTGTTGAACAAATAGAAAACATATCATTTAAAGATGCCTTAAAAAAACTTGGAAGTCGAGTAGGAATAGCTGTTGAAGGATCATCATCATATAATAATAAATACAATAAATACTATGAAATATATGACTTAGCTAGTAAATATTATCAATTAATGATAAATACTGATAAAGGACTAAAAGCTAAAGAATACTTAAATAATCGTGAAATAAATAATGACACTATAAAGGAATTTGGAATAGGTCTATCACTTGACGATAAAGATAAACTAGTAACATATCTAAAAGAAAAAAAATATGATATAAATACGCTTAATGACTTAGGTCTTGCCAATAACGATATAGATACATTTATAAATAGAATAATATTTCCACTTGATGATAGAAATGGAAGAATAGTAGGATTCTCAGGAAGAATATATGATAACTCTAAAATGAGTAAATATATGAATACTAAAGAAACTCCTATATTTAGAAAAGGTACTTGCTTGTATCACTATAACGCTTCCAAAGAATTTGTAAGAAGTGAAAAATATGTTTTAGTAATGGAAGGATTTATGGATGTAATAAGAGCATCTACTATAGGAATTAAAAACACCGTAGCACTTATGGGAACTGCTCTAACAGAAGAGCAAATCTCACTTCTTAAGAAACTATCCTTAAACGTATACTTATGTCTTGATGGAGATAAACCAGGACAAGATGCAGACTTACATAATGGAGAACTACTAGAAAAAGCTGGATTAAACGTTAAAGTAGTGTGCTTAACTTCTGATGAAGATCCAGACTCATTTATCTTAAAATATGGAGAAAAGAAATTTAAGTCACTTGTTGAAAACGCTTCAAACTTTAGTGATTTCAAAATAGATAACCTAAAAAAAGATGTAAACTTTGAAAGTGATATAGAATTATCGAGATACGTTAATCAAGTAATTAAAGAAGTATCAGAAATAAATGATGAAATAAGATGCGAAATAATACTTAAAAAACTTGCAAATGAAACTAATTTGAGTTATAATACACTAGAAAAAAAATTAAATGAGTACAAAAGTCTCGATAATGAAAAGAGAAAAAGTGTAGATAATAATGTAATAGGAAGAAAAGATGCCAAGAAAGATAAATATAAAAGAGCTAGTGAAGAATTCATTTACTATATGCTTATAAATCCAAAAGCAATAAAAGTTTATGATAGTAAAAACTTATACTTTATCGATTCGGACTTAAGAGCACTTGCAGCAGAGATTAGCTACTATTACAATGAGTATGGAAAAATAAATATTGCAGACTTTTATTCTTATTTAAATGATAAGAAAGAATTGTTAAATATCTATAACGTTGTACAAAATCTCAATTTAGATGAAAATATAAGTGATGTAACCATAATGGAATATGTTTCTGTTATAGAAGACTATAACATAAAACAAGAAATCAAAAGGTTAGAAGAAGTAATGAGAAAAGAAAAAGATGAAGATACTAAGGTTGAAATTTTGGAACGTATTAGAAAATTAAGAATTGGGGAGATTGAAAAATGATTGGAGAAATAAAAACTATCGAAGAAAGAAAAAAATCACTAATCGAAGCAGGAAAAAAACTAGGATATGTAACATATGAACAACTAGTTGAAGAATTAAAAGGATTAGATGTAGATAGTGATACACTAGATGACTTATATAACACACTTGTAGAAAACAATATTGAAATTATAAGTGAAACTGCTGATAACTCTACAGATGAAGAAGATCCAGCAGGATTAATTGTTGAAGACTTAACAATGTCTAAAGACATCAAAATAAATGACCCAGTTAGAATGTACTTAAAAGAAATAGGAAGAATTAATCTTCTTACAACAGATGAAGAATTCGAATATGCAAAACTTGCTGAGCAAGGGGACGAGTATGCGAAGAAGATGCTTGCAGAATCTAACCTAAGACTTGTAGTAAGTATAGCAAAAAGATATGTAGGACGAGGAATGCTTTTCCTTGACTTAATTCAAGAAGGAAACATTGGATTAATGAAAGCAGTAGATAAATTTGATCCATCAAAAGGATATAAATTCTCAACTTATGCCACATGGTGGATAAGACAAGCTATAACTCGTGCTATTGCAGATCAAGCAAGAACAATTCGTGTCCCAGTTCATATGGTTGAAACAATCAATAAACTTGCTCGTGTACAAAGACAATTAACCCAAGAATTAAATAGAGAACCAACAGAAGAAGAACTTGCTAAAAAACTTGGTGTAACAATAGATAAAGTAAGAGAAGTATATAAAATATCACAAGATCCCGTATCACTTGAAACACCAATAGGAGAGGAAGATGACTCTCACTTAGGAGATTTCATCAAAGATGAAAGAACAATGTCACCTGAAGAATATGCAACTGTTGAAATGTTAAAAGAAGAACTTGCAAGCGTTTTATTAACACTTACAGATAGAGAAGAAAAAGTATTAAGATTAAGATTTGGTCTTGATGATGGACAATGTAGAACTCTTGAAGAAGTAGGACAAATATTTGGTGTTACTCGTGAAAGAATAAGACAAATAGAAGCTAAAGCCTTAAGAAAACTAAGACATCCATCTCGCTCAAGAAAACTAAAGGACTTCTTAATTGATTAAAATAAGTAATAGATTAACAACAATAGCAAATCTAGTACTAAAAGAAAAAACAAATGGAGTAATAGATGTCGGATGTGACCATGCATTACTTGATATATATTTATTACAAAACAATAATAATATTAAAATAATTGCATCAGATATCAATAAATTACCTCTAGAAAGTGCAAAAAAGAATATTGAAAAATATTCTTTTTTAAATAAAATCGTATTAAAAGAGAAAGATGGACTATTAGGAATAGAAAATGATATAGATACAGTAGTAATATCAGGTATGGGAGAAGAAACTATTACCAAAATACTAAAAAGAGATAAATCATACTTAAAAAATGTAAATAGACTAATAATATCATCAAACACTAATAACTATAAAGTAAGAAGAGATATAATAGAATTAGGATATTTAATAAAAGATGAAAAAGTAGTATTTGAAGAAGGAAAGTACTACGTAATAATAGAGTTTACTAAAGGATTTAAAAAATATACAAACAAAGAACTATATATTGGGCCAATATTAAAAAATGACTTAAATTTATCATATAACTATTACAAATATTTATTTGATAAAAAAAGTGAAATAATAAAAAAAATACCTGATGGTAACAAAGAAAAAGAAAAACTTAAAAAAGAAATAAAACTATTAGAAGAAACTTTACTATTAAAGTAAAGTTTTTTACATATAAAATTAAAAACTACATATATTCTAATAGGAAGGAATGATGAAATGAAAGAAATAGTATCTTTTAAAAAAGAAATAGACTTTAATACAATGCTTGAAAAAATAACATCAATCTCTTTAGAACATACTTTAGGATTAACAGAAGATAAAAATATAAAAGGAGATGTAATAGTAAGTGGAACTTATAAACAAACGGAAGCTAGTCAAATAGATAATCCTTTTTCATATAAAATACCTGTTGATATAGAATTAGATGACAAATATGATTTAACTAATTTAATAATAGATATAGATGATTTTACCTATGAAGTATTAAATGATAATAAATTAAAAATAAATGTTGATTTATTACTTGATAAACTAGAACTTAAAAAAATAGAAAATGATGATGAAATAATAAGTATCGATGACTTATTTTTAGATAAAACAGAAGATGAGAAACTTGAAATACCTGATGCTAAAGTGGAAGAACAAAAAGAAGTTAAAGAAGAACAAAAAGAAGTTAAAGAAGAAAAAGGCGAAGAACAAGAAGAAAAAAACGAAGAACAAGAAGAAATAGAACTTGATAAAACATCTAACTCATTATTTTCTAATCTTGATAATACAAATGAAACTTATAAAGCATATCATGTTTACATAATGCGAGAAAATGATACTATAAACACAATTATTGAAAAATATAAAACTAAAAAAGAAGATCTAGAAGAATATAATAACTTACAAGAATTAAAAATAGGATCTAAAGTTATAATACCAAGCAACAATGAAGAATAAAATTACTAAAATAGATAACTTAACAATAATAGAAGAAAATGATAAAAAGTATTGTATAAAAAAGAATAAAAACAAAAATATTACAAACACGCTTAACTATTTAAAATCAAAAGACTTTAATAACATAATTCCTACAAGAATAGTAAATGGATTTGAAATAAGAAATTATATACCAAATATTAAAATAGAGGATGAAGATAAACTTAATGAGTTAGTTTATCTTTTAACTATACTTCATACGAAAACTACTCATTATAAAAATATAAGTCTAGATGAAATAAAAAAAATATATGAAGAAAAAACTGATTCAATAATAGATATAAAAAACTATTATGATAGAATACTAGAAGAAAATGATGAACTTCTTTTTTTACCACCAAGTATCTATTTACTAGAAAGAAATATATCACTTATTTTAAAGTCATGTGATACAAGTAAAATGTTTTTAGATAAATGGTATGATTTAATAAAAAATAAAAAAACTAAAAGAGTAGTATACAATCATAATAATCTAAAACTATCTAATTTAATAATAAATAAATATCCATATCTTATAAATTGGGATAATTTATTAATAGATTATCCTATTTATGACCTATTATCTCTTTTTAAAAACAATTATAAAAATATGGATATGATAGATTTATTTATTATATATAATAGTAAATATCAATTATTAGAAGAAGAATTATACTTTTTATTTTCTAGTCTTTTAGAAATAGAAAAAATAGACTTTACAAGTGATGAACTATTAAATACAGCACTACTTTATGAAAAAATAAAATATTTACAAAAGATTAATGAATTTTTAAAAGAGTATATGAAAAGAAAGAAAAATAAATGCTAAAAGTTCAACAAAAAGAATAATAGCATTTATTTTTGTTGTTACAAACATTAGAATAAATGCTTGATAGAGAATAATAACAAATAAAAGTAGAATTAGAAATAAGCAAAGTATACTTTTTTTCCTTTTATAACGACATGCTCTACACCTACAAAAGAAATTATGTTTTGCTCCATTAAACATAATATCACCTACATTATTATATGTTCTAGTTGACATTAGGTTATAAAAAATAAATGATTAATATATCTATTTATGATATAATCATTTATATAAATTTGGAGATGATCTAATGTCTAGAACAAACAATAGTATTAGAAATTTAGTAACTGCAATAATAGGTCAAGGATTAGGATTCGTTGTAAGTTTTATTGCAAGAATCTTCTTTATTAATACATTAGGAAGAGAATATCTTGGATTAAATGGATTATTTACTAATATCTTAACACTTTTATCTCTTGCTGAATTAGGAGTAGGAGAAGCTATTAACTTTAGTCTATATAAGCCTCTTGCAGAAAATGATACTAAAAAATGTGCTATGCTTATGCAGCTTTATAAAAAAGTGTATAACGTAATAGGAATATTAATACTTTTAATAGGAATATCACTAACACCATTTCTTCATTTAATAATAAAGAATATGCCTGATATCCCATATATCGAATTAATATATATTTTATTTGTAGTTAATACAGCAGTATCATACTTCTTTTCATACAAAAGAAACTTAATAATTGCAGATCAAAAAAGATATATTGCAACATTTTATAGATATCTTGCTCATGTAATATTTACAGCAATTGAAATAGTATACTTAATATTCTTTAAGAATTTTATAGGATATGTAATTATAATGATAATAGCAACTTTATCTGATAACTTTATGGTTTCAAGAAAAGCAGAGAAGATGTATCCATTCTTAAAAGAAAATCAAAAAGTTCCACTTGATGAAGAATTTAAAAAAAGTATATTAAAAAATACTAAAGCTATGATGATGCATAAAGTAGGAGGAGTATTGGTTCATTCTACAGATAATATTTTATTATCATCTTTAGTTTCCCTTGATTCAGTAGGACTTTATTCAAATTATTATTTCATAATAAATGCCCTAAACACAGTAGCAGCTCATGTATTTAATTCAGTTACTGCAAGTATTGGTAATATGTTTGTAGTAGATAATGAAAAGAAACAATATGAAGTATTTAAAAATATTTATTTCATGAATTTTTGGCTATTTTGTTTCATAATAGTATCTTTATTATGTTTATTTAATCCATTTATAGAACTATGGCTTGGAAAAGACTTTTTATTCTCTTTTGATATAGTATGTATGATAGTAATAAATTTCTATGTATTAGGAATGAGAAAGACTGTAATAACATTTAGAGAAGCTAGTGGACTATTCTATAAAGATAGATGGAAATCTATAGTAGAAGCAACTATTAACTTAGTAGCATCTATAATACTAGCTCATTACTTCCAAACATTTGGAGTATTTCTAGGAACTTTTGTAAGCTCAGTTTCAACTAACTTATGGATAGAACCATTAGTACTTTATAAATATGGATTTAAATTAAAATTAAGAGAATTCTATAAATTATATATAAAATATTTAGTAGTAACTTTATCTTGTTGCCTTTTAACATATTACTTGTGTTCTCTAGTGACATTTGGAAGAGTATTATCATTTATAATTAAAGTATTATTATGTCTTTTAATACCAAATACTGTAGTAGTATTATTATTTAGAAAAACAAAAGAATATATTTATTTTAAAAAACTAATAAAATCTTTTTACAGAAGAATAGTAAAAATGATTGGGAGAAAACATGAAAACGCGTAATTATAAAAAAGTATTAATAACTAAAAAGCAAGAGAAAAGTATTCTTCTTGGACATCCTTGGATCTATAAAGATGAAATAACAAGCAAAGAAGAAATAGAAGATGGAGAAATAGTTGATGTTACTAATGATAAAGATAAATACTTAGGTAGTGGATTCTATAATAGTAAATCTAAAATAACTATTAGACTTATTTCAAGAAATGCTAATGACACATTTGATTCTGTTTTCTTTAGAAGAAGAATAAGATATGCGATTGATTATAGACTTACTGTTATGGAAGATAATTTAAATGCCTTTAGAGTTATCTTTGGAGAAGCAGATGAACTTCCAGGTCTTACTGTTGATAAATTTAATGATATTCTAGTAGTACAAATATTATCTCTTGGAATAGAAAAAAGAAAAGATATGATACTAAAACTTTTATATGAAGAGATGAAAAAGAACTTTGATATAAAGGGAATTTACATTAGAAATGATGTCGATATAAGAGAAAAAGAAGGACTTAATGAATACAAAGGATGGTTTGATTTAGGAGAAAAAAAACCAAGTGAAACCAAAACAACAATTGTTGAAAATGATATAAAATATATTGTAGACTTTGAAAATGGCCAAAAGACAGGATTCTTTCTAGATCAAAAATATAATAGAAAAGCAATAAGAAAAATTGCTAAAAATAGAACAGTATTAGATTGCTGTACCCATACAGGATCTTTTGCTATGAATGCCTATTTAGGAGGTGCTAAAAAAGTAGTAGCACTTGATATTTCAGAAAAAGCGATTATGGACTCTAAAGAGAATTTTAAACTAAATAATATGAATATAGAAACAGAGTGCAAAGATGTATTTGATTATTTAAAAGAATTATCAGAAAAGAAAAATAAAGAATTTGATTTTATAATATTAGATCCACCAGCATTTACTAAATCAAGAAAAACAATTAAAAATGCTTTAAAAGGATATTATGAAATTAATTATTTAGCTTTAAAATCTTTAAAAAGAGGAGGATATTTTGCAACTGCATCTTGTTCGCATTTTGCTAGCAACACTCTTTTCTTTGAGCAAATAAAAAAAGCTAGTATTGCACTTGGATTAAGACTAAAAGAAGTGGAATATAGAGAAGCTAGTTATGATCATCCTGTTTTAGTTGGAGTAGAAGAAACAAGATATTTAAAGTTTTATATTTTCCAAGTTATATAAGGTGATATTATGAAGTTATACTATGTTACAGGTAATGAATTAAAAATTAAACTTGCCAAGAAAATATTTTCAAAATATGGAATAGAAGTAATTCAAAATGATATGGATCCTCCTGAAATACAATCACTTGATTGTAAAAAAGTTGCAGACTTTTCATCAAGTTATGCAGCAAATATATTAAATGAAAGAGTATTAAAAAATGATTCAGGTCTATTTATTGATGCTTTAAATGGTTTTCCAGGTGCACTTTCAAAATTTGCTGAAGATACAATTAAAAGTGAAGGTTATATAAAACTTCTAAAAGGAGAAAAAAATAGAAATTGTCATTGGGAAGAAGTTTTAAGTTTTGCAGAACCGAATTCTCCTCCTATATCATTTACATCAATAACTAAAGGAAAAATAGCAGAAGAAGTCCATGAAGGAAGAGGATACGATTTTGATAAGATATTCATTCCAGAAAATGATACTAGAACATTTTCAGAGATGACAGAAGAAGAACAAATAAATTGTTTTAATACAAATGCTTACGAGAAATTAGCAGAATATTTAAAAAAGAATTATTAATTACAAAATAAAAGACACTTTAATAAGTGCCTTTTTTCTTTTACTTTGTTTTTAAAACATACTTATAGAAATATCCTGCAAGACATGCTCCTACAAGAGGTGCTACAATAAATAGCCATACTTGAGATAATGCGTCTCCTCCTTGGAAAATAGCTGGCGCTAAACTTCTAGCAGGGTTTACACTTGTACCAGTAAAATTACATCCAAATAAATGAACTAAAGTAAGTGTAAGACCAATTACTATACCAGAAACACTTGAGTTTTCTTTCTTATCTGTTACACCTAGAATAACAGTAACAAATACAAATGTTAGAATAACTTCTACTAAAAGAGCCATTAATATCTTACCATCTGGGAAAGAATTAGCTCCTAAAGCATCAAAGCTTTCTAAAATAACTCCAAGTAAAACTGATCCACATATTGCTCCTAGAACTTGGCTTACTACGTATTTCCATAATTCATCAAATTTCATCTTACCTGCAACAAATAAACCTAAAGATACAGCTGGATTAATATGACAACCAGATACATTTCCAATTGAATATGCCATAGCTACAATAACAAGACCAAATGCTAAAGAAATAGCAACTAAATTATTTGTTACAACTGCAACACCACAAGCAATTAAAGTTAACATAGCAGTACCGACAAATTCAGCAATGTACTTTCTCACAAAATTCACCTCCTATTTTCTTTATTATACTATAAATTATGAAATAAAATAAATGATATTATAAAAAAATTAAAACATATAATTTATTGGTGATAAAATGTTCAGTGAAAAAATAGATGAAAGAATTAGAATTCTTTTTTTAGTACTTTTATTTTTCTTAGTTTTAATAATAGCAAGAGTACTTTATATACAGCTATTTAACTATAGAATGCTAAATGATAAGGCTAATGACTTATGGAGTAGAAACCTTCCACTTGCTGCTGATAGAGGATTAATACTTGACAGAAATGGAATAATACTTGCAGATAATATTACGACAACTAGTCTAGTATTAATCCCTTCACAAATAAAAAATAAAGAAGAAGTATCGTTAAACCTATCAAAAATACTAAATGTATCAAAAGAAGAAATGGATAAACATGTATTTAAAGAAACATCAATAGAAAGAGTTCATCCAGAAGGAAGACAACTATCATATGATATAGCAGATAAAATAGATAATCTTAAATATGATGGAGTATATTTAGTAAAAGAATCTAAAAGATACTATCCTAATAAAGAAATGCTCTCTCATGTACTTGGATATGTTGGTATAGATAATCAAGGATTATCTGGATTAGAATTAGAGTATAACTCATATTTAACAGGAGCAGATGGCGCAATAAAATACTTTAGTGATGCTAAAGGAAATAGTCTTAAACTATCAGATATTTATGTAGCACCACAGCAAGGAATGAATATAACTCTTACAATAGATTACAATATTCAAACATCTATAGAAAGAGAACTTGATAATGTAGTAGCAATGTTTAATCCAGATATGGCACTTGCAGTTGCAATGGACCCATCTACTGGAGAAATACTTGGTATGAGTTCAAGACCTACTTATGACCCTAATAACTATAAAGAAGCAGATATTACTACAATAAATAGAAATCTTCCAATATGGGCTTCATACGAACCAGGTAGTACTTTTAAAATAATAACAACAGCATCAGCTGTTGAAGAAAAAGTAGTAGATTTATTTAAAGATACATTTGATGACTCTGGAAGTGTAAAAGTTAGTGGAACAAGAATAGGTTGTTGGAAATCAGGTGGACATGGACATCAAACATTTTTACAGGTATTAGAAAACTCCTGCAATCCAGGATTTGTTAGGTTAGGTTTTTTACTAGGTAAAGAAAGATTATTTTCCTACCTTGATTTATTTGGCTTTGGAAATAAAACAGGAATTGATTTAAATGGAGAAAGCGAAGGAATTATTTTCCCACTTAATAAAGTAAATGATTTGGAACTTGCCACTACTGCATTTGGGCAAGGAGTAAGTGTAACTCCCATACAGCAAGTAACAGCAGTTAGTGCAGTAGTAAATGGAGGATCATTATACAAACCATATATTGTAAAAAGTATTCAAGAACCAGAAACCAACAGTGTTATTAAATCTTTTGATAAACAATTAGTAAGAAAAACAATAAGTAAAGAAACAAGTGATATAATGAAATATGCGCTTGAAAGTGTAGTAGCACGAGGTGGAGGAAAATATGCATATATTGAAGGATATAGAGTAGGTGGAAAAACTGGAACTGCTCAAAAAGTAGAAAACGGAAAATATCTAGTAAACAATTATATTATGAGTTTTATGTCAATAATACCTGCAAATGATCCTAAAGCAGTATTATATGTAGCAATTGATAACCCTAAAAATACAGCACTTTTGTCAAGTTATACAACAGCACCAGTAGCAAGAAAAATACTTCTAGATATAATTGATGCTTTACATATAGAAAAACAAGATGGCGGCATTGTAAAAGAAAAAGAATGGAATGATATACAATATATTGAAGTACCTGATTTAACCGGATTAACAATAAAAGAAGCTAAAGGAAAAGTATATCCTTGCGAACTTGATTATTCAGGAACAGGTTCAAAAATAATAGAACAATCTCCATTACCTGGTGAAAAGGTAGATATAAATAGTAAAATAAGAATTTTATTAGGAGAATAAGCAGTAATTCTTGACACTTTTTTTAAAATTGTATATAGTTAGATTGTTTTTTGTAATAATAATTAAGTGTAAGTATTATCATTTATTAGATATATTGTTAAATTTCATTGTATAATCATGACAAAATATTAATAATTTAATGACATATTTTAATATTTATGATAAACTTTAAAAAGCTTGAGGTGAAAATATATGGGAATATTATTGTTAACTAAATCTGTTTTCGCTATTATGATAGGATTCCTATCAGCAATTGTTTTGGGGCTATTTTTAATCCCAATTTTAAAAAGAAAAAAAGTTGGTCAAAGAATAAGTATCTATGTTGGTGAAACACATAAGAAAAAAGAAGGAACTCCTACTATGGGAGGACTTATATTTGTTATTCCAACTGTTATTGCAACAGTTTTACTTATTCTAGCAAATAAATTAGAACTTACTGCAAATCTTAAAATTATTTTATTTGTCTTTATAGGATATTCGATTATAGGATTTTTAGATGATTTCTTAAGTATTAAAAAGAAAAATAATGAAGGCCTAACAACTTTTCAAAAATTATTTTTACAGCTTATAATATCACTTGTCTTTTTCTATTTGTATATGGAAAAAGGAGGGCAAACTTCTCTTGTTTCTACAACATTAGGTATTAATATTGAAATGGGTTGGTTCTATGGAGTATTCTTATTGTTTATTTTAATAGGAGCTTCAAATGCTGTTAACTTAACAGATGGACTTGATGGATTAGCTGGTGGGCTATCTGCTATTGCCTTTATTGCTTTTGGGCTTATTTCAATTGAAGTAGGATTTGAAGAAATAGGAATATTCACATTCATTTTAGTTGGGGCCTTGATGGGATTTTTAATATTTAATACTCATCCTGCTAAGATATTTATGGGAGATACTGGTTCGCTTGCGCTAGGTGCTGTTATGGCAGCAGTTGCAATATTAACCCATAGAGAAATAACGTTATTAGTTGTAGCGAGTGTGTTTGTGGTAGAAACACTAAGTGTAATATTACAAGTTTTATGGATGTTTTTATTCCATAAGAAGTTATTCTTAATGACACCAATTCATCACCATTTTGAAAAATTAGGATGGTGTGAAACAGATATTGTTAAATTATTTTGGGTAATAGGATTAATTCTAACAATGGCTGGAATATATTTTGGAGTATGGTTATAAAGAACTTTGTGTTCTTTTTTTTATCATATTTTTATACAATATATTAGGTGATATGATGAATAAAAATCTAGGTAAATATTTATTATTTGTATCATTAATTCTAATTATATTTGGAATTATAATGATATACTCATCATCTAGTATATGGGCAAATTATAAGTTCAACGATCCATTTAAATATGTGAAGCATCAATTATTATTTTTTTTAATAGGGCTTTTTTTAATATTTTTGTTAAATAAAATAAAAATAAGTTTTTATTATAAGAATAGTTCTAAAATATTTTTTGTATGCATTATTCTTTTAATCATTGTTTTAATACCAGGTATTGGAAGTGTAAGAAACGGAAGTAGAAGTTGGTTTTCAATTGGACCATTCGGTATTCAACCAAGTGAATTTACTAAAATTAGTATTATTATTTTAACAAGTAAATATTTATCAAACTCTAATAAGTTTATTAAGAATTTAAAAAAAGGAGTTATTCCTATACTTGCTGTACTTTTTCTAACATTTGGTTTAATAATGTTAGAACCAGATTTTGGAACAGGTATGATTATAGTTGTAAGTGTATTAGCACTTTTATTTATAGCAGGAGTTAATATAAAGTTCTTTTTAGGATTAGGATTACTAGGCGTAATAGGTATAACTATTTTAATTATTATTGCACCTTATAGAATGGACAGAATAACTTCTTTTTTAAATCCTTGGAGTGATCCATTAGGTACAGGTTTTCAAATAATTCAGTCGTTATACGCTATTGGGCCAGGTGGTTTATGTTTTTAGGTACCAATTACAATAATTCTCAAAAAAAGAGATATGATTCTCATTTTAAGAGAGTGGCATTTTTGATATATTTTGCTACTTTTTAATTATGCTCTAAAAAGCTAGGAAGGAGGAATAAATATGGGATTTTATCGATATGATGATTATGATAATGAAAATGAATCAAAATCTTTTTATGCTACAGTTAAGATGTTAACTAAGCAAAAAGATAAAGAATTTCAAGAAATACCGGATAGGTATAAATTTGAAGACTATCATATCATTAGTTTTAATCCAAATAGATAAGGTGTTGAAATATCTTTTCAACATCTTTTTTGCTGTTTTCAAGAAGTTAACAACAAATGTATTCTTTCTTTTTAGTAGTATATTTTAAGTATTATTTTGTAGGTGGTAGTAGTATGGAAAATAATTATAAGTGCGATTTAGTTAAAATGGGAAAACATATTTCTGAGTTAAGAAAGAACAAGGGTTTAACTCAAAAGAAGTTAGCAGAAATAATAGAAGTGAACGATAAATCAATTTCAAAATGGGAGCAAGGAGACTTAGCGCCAGATATTACAGTTTTAAAACCACTTGCCGATGCATTAGGTGTAAAAATTGATGAAATTCTATGTGGTGAAAAAATAGAAGAGAAAGAGAAAAAGGAAACTCCAGAACAAAGAAAGAAAAGAATCAAAAGGAAAATAATAAAATATTTAATTGGAATAATGCTTATAGGTTTAATAATAGTTTTATTAAGAAAAGATGATTGGGAAGTAACTGAATTGCAATATAATGGAAAAGATATGCTTGTAGAGGGAATGCTTGTTAATAGTGACTTAAATTCAAGTCTCATAATAAATAAAATATATTATAAAGAAAACAAATTAGGTGGAAAAAGCGAAAAAATGATAAATACCTTAATAGCTACAGTATATTATGATGATAAAGAAGTATTTATTTATGAAAAACGATTTGACAGTCCAACTTTAATTTCAAAAAGTTTTGATAATTTTGGATTTATAGTAAATAATAAGAGTATAAAAAATAAAAATAAAATTAAAATAGTTTTTTCATATGATAAGGATGAGAAAAAAGAATATGTAATTGTTAATTTTTAAAGAATTTAAAAAATCTCATTTTTGTTACTACTTTACAAATCAAAAAATGTAATATTACAAATGAAAGGAGGAAAAATGAAAAATTTAAAATACTTTTTATGTTTAGCCATTGCATTTTTTTTGACACCAAATTTTGTTTTTGCACAAGTAGGTGACATTGATGAAGATGGTTTTGAAGTAGTGGGAGAAACAACAAAATATTATAAAACTGTAACTGTTTATAGCAATAGCGGAACAAGTACTCAAAGTACAAATGGTGATCCTGAAGTATTAAGTACAATTACATACGAAATTCCCAAAATAGTATATGATGCAGTTGACCCAAACGCTATTAATAATTATTCCATCAATGCAAGCACAACTGTTGAAACAACATATAAAGAAATGACAACATACCTTCTTGCAAATGGAAGTTATTATCGCTATAGAAATATTTTGTTTTGGAAAGTTATCCCAGCTACAAGACAATATGACATTATTGGTATTGGATTTTATGCATCTGTGAAGCCTAAAAATAATACTTTATATTTTACTCAAAAGTATACCCAAAGCGGAACTCAACATACTTCTACAACACATGTTCCACAAATATTTTCAAATGGTGCAAGTGCAACATTTAGGCTACCAACATCAACAAATGTTACTGCCTTAGAGCAAACATTTTATTTTGATGTCGAAAAAACAGATGCATCATCAACTATCATAAATCAAATTGCATGTGGGGATTATGCACACGCAACAACATCATCGAATGGGTTACTAAACGCGTTAATGCATGAAGTAATTGGTACAGCAGGAATTGTACATACAGGTAGTATATCAAGTCAATATGATGCAATTAGCGTTGCTCAAGTTAATTGGTCAGGATCATGGTAGGAAAAAGTGTAACTTAAAGTTACGCTTTTTTGTATATTTTTTATTCCTCTTAATAAAATCTATTAGGAGGATTTTTTATGAATGAAAAAATTAGACTCTTTTATGATGAAAAAAATGATATTTATCATTTACTAAAAAATATAATTGAACATAATATAGAGGAAAAATACAATGAATAATAACTATAAATGTGGACTGTATATTAGACTTTCAAAAGAAGATGAAATAAAAAATAATACTGATAGCGAAAGTGTTTCTAATCAAAAAGAATTATTAGTAAAATATTCAAAAGATAATAATTATAATGTATATGATATTTATATAGATGATGGATATACTGGAACTAATTTCAATAGACCTGGATTTAACAAAATGATTGAAGATATAAAAAATAATAAAATAAATATGGTAATAGTAAAAGATCTATCTCGTCTTGGGAGAGATTATATAGAAACAGGTAAATACATTGAAAAGTGGTTTCCAGAAAACAATGTAAGATTTATATCTATTCTTGATAATATAGATACATTACTTGATAATTCAAATAACGAATTTATACCATTTAAAACAATAATTAATGACTTTTATTCAAGAGAAAACTCAAAAAAAATTAAAGCAGCTTTGAGAACAAAACAGTTAAATGGAAAATGGGTAGGTGGGTGTACACCATTTGGATATATGACTGATCCTAAAGATAAAAATCATTTAATAATAAATAAAGAAGAGGCAACTATTGTAAAAAGGATTTTTGACATGGCTTTATCAACATATTCAATAAATAAAATTATTAATGTACTAAATGAAGAAAAAATAAAAACACCAGCACTATTTAGAAACATAAAAAAAAATACTTTAGGATGTTGGAATAGAACAACTATAAAGACTATTTTGAAAAACGAATTATATACAGGTAATCTAGTTCAAAATAGAAGAAATAAAATCAACTATAAAATAAGAAAATTAAAATTAAATAAAAAAGATGATTGGATTATAATTAAAAATACACATGAGAAAATAATCGATGAAAAAGACTTTGAAGAAGTTAATAGATTATTAAAACTAAATGGTAATACTAAATCAAATAAAAAAAATAAAACTATACTTGATGGCGTTTTATATTGTGGAGAATGTAAAAAGAAATTAATAATCCAAAAAAATAAAAATAAAAAGTATTTAATGTGTAACACTTATAAAAAATATTCAAAACTTAAACTGTGTTCATCTCACTCTAATAATTATTTGAATGTTGAAAAAAATGTTCTATCACAATTAAAGAAGGAATTAGATAAAATAGATATAAATCTGTTATATAAAAAAATTAGAATAAATAATAAAAATAATAATACTAAAGAATTAAATATAAAAATAGAGAATAATAAAAACAATTTAGATAATTTGTATTTAGACAAATTAAATAATAAAATTGATGAAGAAATGTTTAATAGGCTTTTTATTAAAATTAATAATGAAATAGATTTATTAAAAAAAGAAATATCTAATTATTCATATAAACCAATAGACATTAAAGAAGAAGTTGTTAATAGTTTAATTAATATAAATAATAATCAATTTATTAATAAACTAATAAAAAGAATAGAAATACATCAGGATAAAACATTAGATATTTATTTTAATTTTAAAATGATTTAATAATCGCAAAAAAACATAATTCAGGTGGATTATTAGGTATGGGATTTTTAAAATCTAGACAAAAGCAATTTTATCTTCCAGAGCCACAAACTGATTTTATTTTTTCTATTATAAGTGAAGAATTTGGAATTTTAGGAGTATTGATAGTAGTCTCTCTATTCTTTGCATTTTTATATCTAGGATTTAAGATTGCTATTAATAGTCAAGATAAATTTTCAAAGTATTTAGCTTTTGGATTAGTATTTCAAATTATTATTCAAGCAGTATTAAATTTATCTGTTGTAATAGGTTTAATCCCAGTAACAGGGTATGCAACTTTTTTGGGGGTTATAGCATAAGTTCTAAAAACCTTGAAAAATAAAGGAATTTATTATTTCAAAAAAAAGGCTAATAATAAAAAAATATAAAAAATCATACAAAAAAGTCTCTGACAGCAAAATTTGACAATTATTTTATAACGTAACACTGTTGGGGGATTATGTATAACCTTTGATGACTATAGAAGGGATATCAAAGTATTAAATAATGAGAAAAATAAATAGAATTAATAAAAAAGTAAGTGTTTTTGGCGAACCTAATCAACAAGTTTATGATTATATTAATCTTCTAAAAAAAGAAAAAATAACTAATTCACAGGTTTTGATTGTTGATGCAAATGATGGAAAAAATGTAATTCCCTTTGCAAAATATAAATGTAATGTTACTTGTTATGAAGATGATAAAATTCTATTATATGGTGGAAAATATAATAATCATGAAACAAGTGGTTTAATAAAAAGAATAATGGACTATAATATTTCGCAATTTGTAATGGTAGAAACCAAAAACTATTATCTAACAAAAGATATAAAAAAGTATGACTTTTTATATATAGAACAGTCTTTAAATCTTAAAAAAAATGAAAATATTAGTTTAAAAAAGAAAATAAAAAAACTTATGTCTAATGTTAAGGAAGGTGGATATATCTATATTTATTATGATTTAAAATGTACAAATAATGACAATCCTAATTGTTATTTATCGTATGGTGAAATGAGAACGTTTTTCGATTTACTTGATTGGAAAATAATGTATATATGTGAACGCAATAAAAATAATTATTGCAATTTTCATGTTTCTCATGAAAGAAAAGTTGGATACATTTTGGCAATGAAAAAAAGAAATAGGAGAGTTCATAAGAATAACTATAATATCGAAGTAAATAATAACATATTAGATTAATTATTACTGGTGAAGTATGAAAGAATTTGAAATAGAGAAAGAAGATGGTTATTCAATTGTTCCTGCATCAATTGGTAGAAATATGAATTTATCGCTTTCAGCAAAAGGATTAATGTATGTATTTTTTACATTACCACCAGAATGGGATTATTCCTTTAAAGGGCTTGTTGCAATTTGTAAAGAACAGAAGCATGCATTAAGGACAACCATCAATGAATTAAAAGAGGCAGGATTCATTGAAATTAGCCAATATAGAGATGAAAAAGGATACTTTAGGTATAAATATAGGGTTTTTAGGAAATCTCTAAATGAAAGGCATTTAAATGAATTTTATCCGACACCTGATTATCGGACGTCCGATTATCGGAATTCCGAAAATCAGCACCAATTAAATATTAAAGAATTAAAAGATAAAATAGATAAAACCAAAAATGGAAAAATAGAGCATAATATTTTAACTAAAGAATTGGTAAAAGAAAAATATTTAAATGAAGAAGATAATAATTTATTATTTGCATTTGATAGTTTATTTGAGCAAGAAATAAATAAAGGTCATAATGCAAAAGAATTATTTTCAGCAATTCATTATATAGTACCAAGAGTTATAGAAAGAGACTTTAAAGATGAAGATGGTGAAAAAATAGAAAATGTTTATGGATATTTCAAAAGTGCTTTAGAATCTAATTTTGAAAAACTCAATAGTATGAATAAAGAACAATTATTTGAAGATGATTGTTCTTTTATTATGAATAAAAGCAAAAATAGAGAGGAGAGATGATATGGCAAAATGTGAAGTAATCGCAATAGCAAATCAAAAGGGAGGAGTTGGAAAGACAACAACTACTTTTAATTTGGGAGTAGCACTTGTTCAAAATGGTAAAAAAGTATTACTAGTAGATGCAGATCCTCAAGGAGATTTAACAACATACATAGGAATACATAATGCAGAGAATATTGAAACAACATTATATACATTAATGGGAAGAACTATGAATGATATTGATGTGAATCCAAAAGAAGCAATTTTACATCATGATGAAGGAATAGATATAATTCCAACAAATCTTGAACTTGCTTCAATGGAGATGAGTTTAGTAAATGCTATGAGTAGAGAGTTTACAATGAGAAATAGTATAAAAGATTTAAAGAAAGATTATGACTATATTTTAATTGATTGTATGCCATCACTTGGAATGTTAACAATAAATGCTCTTGCATGTGCAGATAAAGTAATAATTCCTGTACAATCAGAATTTCTTGCAGCAAAAGATATGAATCACTTAATGACTACTGTTTTAAAGGTAAAAAAACAAATTAATCCTGATTTAAATGTTGGAGGAATTCTTATGACAATTGTAGATGATAGGAGAAATCTATCAAAAGAAATACATGAAGAATTAAAATCAACATATGGAAAGGTTTTTAAAATGTTTAAAACAAAAATACCGAGATCTGTCAAAGCAGCCGAATCTACAAGAGTGGGGAAAAGTATTTTATCATATGACAAAAATGGAAAAGTAGCAAAAAGTTTTCTAGAACTTGCGAAGGAGGTACTTGATTATGAACGAGAGTCAAAAACAAGAAATAAAGATGTCATTCAATGTAGATGACTTTTTTACAACACAAGAACAAAGAGATGAAGATAAAAAGGAAAAAGTAGAAGAAATAAATATAAATCTAATTGATAATTTTAAAGATCATCCATTCAAAGTAGAAGAAAATGATGAATTAAAAGCACTTGAAGAAAGTATTAAAGTAAGTGGTGTGCTATCACCAGTAATCGTAAGAAAAAAAGATGATAATAGGTATGAAATGTTATCAGGTCATAGAAGAAAACTAGCAAGTGAATTGTTGGGATTAAATACGATACCTTGTATTATTAGAAATCTATCAGATGATGAAGCAACAATATTTATGGTAGATTCAAACTTACAAAGAGAAAAACTTTTACCAAGTGAAAAGGCATTTGCATATAAAATGAAATATGATGCATTAAAAAATCAACGTAAGTTACCAGCGAAACAACTTGACACATCAGTGCGACAAGTTGTCGCAGTAGTAAGAAGCGACGATTTGCTTGGTAATGAGCAAGGTGATAGTGGAAGACAAGTTCAACGATATATTAGATTAACTTTTTTAATTCCAGAGTTATTACAAATGGTAGATAATAATGAATTTGATATAAAACCCAAAATGGCTATGTCACCAGCTGTTGAAATATCTTATTTGAAGGAGAATGAGCAATTGTGGCTTTTAGATGTAATTGAGAAAAACGAATCTACTCCATCACATGCTCAATCAATAACATTTAAAGAGATGAGTAGAAGTGGAAATCTTACAAAAGATGAAATAGAAAAACAAATGCTACAATTAAAACCAAATCAAGTTGAAAAATTTAAAATTGATGAAAAAAAGTTATACACAGTTATTCCAAAAAATGTAAAAAGAGAAAATATTGAAGATTTTGTTATGAAAGCTTGCGAGTTTTACTCTAGACATTTAAAGAATAGAGAACACGAAAGATAATTTGTACATTTGTAAATTTTATCAACAATTAATATAATGCAGAAAAGAAGGGAAGATAAAATGAAAAAAGTATTTATAATCTTAATATCTATTCTGCTAGCATTTACGATAATTAAAAAATATAATGAAAGGAACATAGAAAAAGATGACAAAAAAAGAGGAAATGTTACAACGCCTATTTCCAAAGAAATTTCAAAGACCGATGAAAATAGGGAGTCAAAAGAAGAAAAAGAAACAGAAAATAAACAAGAAGAAATAATTAGTCAAAAGATAGAGTTAAATGATATACCTGTGGAACATGAAGAAAAAACACCGGAACAGCCTAAGCAAAAAAAAGAACCTATAAGTGAAAGTAACAAAAATAATAGTAATTCTACTAAAACAGAAACGAAAACTAAATCAACTAAAAATGATTCAGAAAAGAAAGAAGTAAAAAATGTAGTAGAAGAAAAAAAGGAAATAGAAAGTGGAACTGTTGATTCAAGTGGTAATGAAGTTAAAGAAGAACCTAAGAAAACTATTGTTAAAGAACCATGGGAACAATTAGGAATATCAAAAGAAGATTATGAAAATAAACCACTTTATTCTTGGATGAGAGTTGATTACAACGTATCCAACTGTGGTAGTGTTAATAATTGTGAAGCACTTTGTATGAATGATTCAGAGGAATTATCTTATACAGAAAATGTATCATGTATTCAAGTTTATTCACATTCAGGAAAATATTTAGGAGAAATGCTAAAAAGAAATTAATTACTATATGATATAATTTATTAAAAGGAAGTGCTCAATGTTATGTCAGAGATGAAGAATTTCAAAGTTGAATTTGTTGAACGGACATTAAAAATTATTAAAGATGACAAATTAAAAACAGAATATGAAGTTACATTACTATTAAATTGTTTACTTGGAATGATTACATTACCAATAGAGACAACCAAAGATGAAAAAAGTAAACAGATAATAGAAGACTATAAAACTAATTGTATTAATGAACTAAAGTTATTAGCAAAAATAGAAATAATTAATGAGCAAGATGATAATGCATTTAGAAGTATAAGAAACTCTATTGCTCATTTAGAAATAACCCCAATAAATTCTAATGGTGTTATAAGTAGTGTTAAATTTAAAGATTATAATGATTCAAATAAAAAAGTTCTAAGCTTAACGATAGAAGTTAATAATTTGAAAAAATTTGCTATATATGTAGCAGAAGAGTATTTAAAAATAATTAGATAGATTATTAAAATGTAAAGATAACAATTGTTATCTTTTTTTATTGAAAAATGGAGGTAATATGAAAAAAAATAAATTAAGTAAAGTCTTATTTTTATTAATAACAATAATGTCAGTAGTTTTTGTAACTACAAAAGTTAAAGCACAAGAATATGTTGGGGATTTTGTTTATGGAGATAATACAGAAACAAAAGTATATATAAATAAAAAACAATCAAATGGATATACAAAATGGAAAAGATCATCAACGATTGTACAAAGAAGTACAGGAAAGATTGTTTACTGTTTAGAACCAATGGTAGATATAGTAGAAGGTGAATTATACAACATAACAAATGAAGATTATTTAGCAGTAACTAATTTAACAGAAGCACAATATGACAGAATAAAACTACTAGCGTATTATGGATATGGATATGGAAACCATACACAACTTGATTGGGTATCAGTAACACAAGTTCTAATATGGAGAACAACAAGACCAGATTTAGATATCTATTTTTCTTGGAATTCAAACGCACAAAACAGAGATGATTCAATATTTGCAGATAAAATATCAGAATTAAATAGTTTAGTAGCAAGTCATTATAATAGACCAAGTTTTAATACAAATACGATTGAAACAACAATTGGAAAAACTGAAACAATAACAGATACAAATAATATTCTTAATTCATATAGAATAAAATCACAAACAAATGTAAGTGCAACTATCAGTGAAAATAAATTAAATGTGGTAGCAACTGGTGTTGGAGATGGAGTAGTAACTCTTGAGAAAGTATCAAATAGATTTGGTGAAGAACCATTAATCTTTTATGCAACTGATAGCCAAAATGTATATATGCCTGGTGATCCAAAACCAGTAGCAGCAAAACTAAATTTAAAAATATATGGTGGAAAAGTAACAATTCATAAATTGGATTTTGATACAGAAGATAATACTCCTCAAGGCGAAGCAACTCTTGAAGGTGCAAAATATGAAATATTTAATGAAGAAGATGTTAAAATAGGAACAATAATTACTGATAGCGATGGAAATGCAACAAGTGATTATTTACCAGGATTAGGAAAGTATTATTTAAAAGAATCTAATCCATCAGTTGGCTATCTTCTTGATACTAGAAAATATAATTTTGAAATAAAACAAGATGATTTAAATCCTGAAATAAATGTATATGAAAAAGTGATAAAAGTAGTTTACACCTTAACAAAAGTAATAGCACAAAATGATACAGGAGATATGGAAGTAGAAGATGGAGCAAAGTTTATTTTTGTTAATAAAAATGGAGAAACAATTCAAGAAGTGATAACTGATTCGGAAGGGAAATTAAGTGTAGAACTTCCTTTTGGAACATATACAGTTAAGCAACTAACCTCAAAACAAGGTCATGAAAAAGTAGAAGATTTCACAATAAATGTTACAAAGGTTGAAACAATCAATAAAGTGATTGCAGATGCAGAAATAACAGCAAAATTAAGAGTAGTAAAAATTGATAAAGAAACTAAAGAAGTAATAAAAAGAGCTGGAATAAAATTTAAAATATTAAATACAGCAAACAATGAATATGTATGTCAAACAATAACATATCCTAAAAAACAAACAATATGTGAATTTGAAACAGATAACAATGGTGAATTTATTACTCCAGCTGATTTAAAAGCAGGTAACTATAAATTAGAAGAAGTAGATCAAAAAATAGATGGATATCTATGGAATAGAGAATCACATGAATTCACAATAGATGAGAATTCTACTTTAAGAACAGATTCCGAATATGGAGTTATTTTTGATACAAATTTTGAAAATACTAGAGTTAAAGGGAAAATAGTTATAAATAAAGTAGGAGAAAAAATTGAAAATATTGAAGATGGATTTGAATATACAAATGAGCCACTTGATGGAATAAAGTTTTGTTTATATTCAAATGATGATACTGAAATAAAATGTGCAAAAACTAATAATCAAGGCAAAATAGTTTTTGATAATTTAGAGTTAGGTAACTATTATGTTAAAGAAGTTGAAACACATAATGATTATGTTTTAGATAATACAAAACATACTGTTGAATTAAAATATAAAGATCAATATACTCCTATTGTTACTTTTGAAACAATTATCGAAAATAAATTAAAGAAAGGTACATTAGAATTTACTAAGACTGACTTTAGTGAATCAAAAACATTACCAAACACTTTAATTGAAATATATACTGATGATGATAAACTGATTTTTTCAAAAAGAACTGATCTAGAAGGAAAAATTAAAATTACAGAATTACCAGTTGGAAAATATTATATTTTAGAAAAAGAAGCACCAACAGGATATTTACTAAATGAAGAAAAAATGGAATTTGAAATTAAAGAAAACAATGAAGTAATTAAGTCATCAATTAAAGACGAAATAATTAAAGGTACATTGGAATTTAGTAAAATAGATTTTTCTTCAGAAGAACCACTACCAAACACACTTATTGAAATATACAAAGAGAATGATGAATTAGTATTTAGTGGAAGAACTAATGAAGAAGGAAAAATAGTTATAGAAGAATTAGAATATGGAAAATACTATATTTTAGAAAAAGAGGCACCAGCTGGATATCTACTAAATGAAGAAAAAATGGAATTTGAAATTAAAGAGGATGGTGAGATTGTTAAAGCAGTTATGATGGATGAAATAATAAAAGTACCAGATACATTAAAAAATGAATCTTATGGAATAGTTTATTGTGGATTAGTTTTGATAATTATTGGAATTGGAGTAATAATTTATGAAAAAAGAAGAAAAAAGAAATAGATTTATTCTATTAATCCTTTCAATTATATTTATATTAAGTGGTACTTTTTTAATAGGAATTAAATTTGTAAAACCAATAATTAAAGAACAAGAAGAAGATAAAGCTTTAGAAGAATTTTATAAAAATGAAATAATTATTGATAAAGTTGATAAAACTTCTTCTGTCGAAGAAAAACAAGAAAAATCTAAATCAAAATTGGAGTATGTAGCAGTATTGAAAATTCCTAAAATAAAACTAGAAAAAGGTATTGTTGGAAAAAATAGTAAATATAATAGTGTTGATTATGGAATAGAGGTATTAGATAGCTCTGATACGCCTGATGCTGAAAAAGGCAATGTAATTTTATGTGCACACGCAGGTAATTCAAAAGTATCTTATTTTAGAGAATTAGATTTATTAAAAGTTGGTGATGTTGTAATGCTAATTTATAAGGGCAAAACATATCAATACGAAATAGTAGATATTTATAGTATTAAAAAAACTGGAACAGCACCAATAAGAAGGGATAGAGATAAATCTACTATTACTTTAATAACATGCATACATAATACAGATAGACAAATTGTACTAATTGGAAATTTGCAAAGTTTTGAATAAAAAATAGCTATGTTATATTTCATATTGAGGTGGATATTGTTTTCAAAAAAATATAGAGGTAAAATTGATTATTCAAGTGAAGCAAGAATTAATTTTATAGAAAGAATGTCTAGTATAATGATTAACTTTGTAAGTATATCAGATGAAGTTAATCAATTAATAAATTTACTATATTCAAAATTAACTAGAATCAAAGCAAATTACAACATATTTCATGATAAAGAAAGTAAAAAAGAATATAAAGTAGATAAACATAATAAAGTTAGAATAGAAGTAAATGACAATGATATATTTTTATATGGATATGCAATAATGCTTTATGAATATAATTCTTGGAGATGTGATGATGTATTGGATCAAATAATAAAGGATTTATACTATAAACTTTATGGTTTAGTGTATCCAAGAATATCAAAAAAAGATAATGAAATGTATAGATTTTATATTGAGTATGAATGTGATAAAGAGCAAAAATAAATGCTCTTTTTTATTTAAAAAATGGAGGTGATATTCGTGTGCATTTAACAGAAAAATTAAAAAAATATAAAGAAAGGAGGACATTATGTTAAATCAAATAATTTTAGTTGGAAGATTAGTGAAAGATCCAGAAATAGTTGAATCAGAAGATGGGAAAAAAAGGTCAAATGTTACATTAGCAATACCAAGAAGTTTTAAAAACATGAATGGAGAATATGAGAGTGATTTTATTAACTGCACGTTATGGGATTCAATTGCAAAAAGTACAGCCGAATATTGTAAAAAGGGCGATATAGTTGGAGTGAAAGGAAGGCTTCAAAGTAGTACTTTAGAAAAAGAAGATGGAGAAAAACAATTTAGAATGGATGTTATTGCTGAACGTGTAACATTCTTAAGTAATAAATCAAAAGATGGTCCAAACCGAGAATAGAATAGAGCCATACATTTATGGCTCTTTATGAATTTAGAAAGGAGAATGATTAAATGGATTATTATATAAATGTAACTGGTAAAATAACAAAAAAATTTATAATTAATGCTAATTCACAAGAACAGGCAATGATGGAAGCAGCTAACTGGTTTTTAGGAATTGTAACAGAAGAAAATGAAGATCCAAATTGTGTTAATGATATTATTATTGGGTTAGAAGAAGATGGTTTAGATGAAGAATAGTAATAAAAACTACTTACTAGCAAGCACTGAATTTGTATTACATACCCAAATTCCAACTATTATGGGTAACTCCCCAATCCCCTGTTTGTTTGAAAAACAAATATGAATGAAAATAGTATTATTAAAACATTTAGATTATCTTCAAAAGACTTATATAAGTTAAAAGAATTTTCTAGAAAGACAAAGTTGTCAGAATCTGAAATAATAAGATTGGCACTACAAAAAGTTGTTTTAAAAGAAAGCCCACCAAAAGAATTTTATGATTTATTAAATAAAATAAATAATATTGGAAATAACATAAATCAAATAGCAAAAATTGCAAATCAAAATGGGGAAATATACTATAGAGAATTAAAAGTATTTATGGAAAATGTGGAATATTTTATAAAAGAATGTAGAAATAAATATCTTTAATAAAAGTAATCGAAAAATAGTATTATTGATGTTTTGAGTAATCTTGTCTTTTTATTGCTTGTAATATTAAAATATCATGATTTGTTATATGTAATATAACTATAATAATAATCGTTATGATACCATTTGTAACATCACCGATGATTTAAAATTAGGTGGATTAGTATAAAAATTATCATTTTTATGGTAAAATCTATTTGAATTTAGTGAAATTGATTCAACGACTCTAACAATGGTTATATATTAAACAATGACAAATAACATGAATGAGGTGATATTTTGATGGTTATTAAAAAAATTAGTTTTGATAGCATTAATTATATAGATGTAGAAGGTGAGCTTGATTTAGAAAAAAGAATTTTAATACTTAGTTTGGAATATAATGATTTTAAAAAAGTATTTAACTTTTATTATGGTGAATTAAATGAAAATTACATTAAATTGAAGAAATATATAAAATGTTTTATAATCAACAACAATAATATTTTATATACATGTAGTGGTTGCATTTGGGGATTCAATGAAAAGAATAGTATTATTAAAGCATGTACAGCTCCAATTGATTTAATAATTGAAAATAGGATTTTAAAGGACGAACTTCATAAAGTGAAAATAACAGAATTATCTTTCAAAACCTCATATCCATTATATACAAATTTTAAATTTCATATTGCATTGTTTGATATTAAACTTGATAGGAGAAAAAAAATAAGTATATCAGAATCATTTGAAGATGATAAACATTATATTTACATAACTATTAAAAGTAGCACAGCAATTTCATTTAAAAAAATGTCTAAAATTCTTTATTCAATCGTTGAAATGTTTTTTTTGATTTTAGGTGATATTCCAAAATTGGAGTCAATTAATCTATGTGATAAAGTAGGAACATTTAATTTATATAGGGAACTAGTTGATAAATACCATCAGCGTGATAGAATAAATCCAAAAAATGAAATAATCGGTAATATATCTCCTAAAAGCATTAATTCTAAAACGATTAGAGATTTTATGCAATTTCGGGATAAAACGAATATACTTTTCGATATGCTTATGATTGATATGAATAATAATGGATATGTAGAAATAAATAATTCATCACTACTTCAACTTTTAGAAGGAATATTTAAAACTATAGGACCATACAAAAATGAAAATTTTAGGGCAATAATGCATTATTATTTTAAAATTAATAAAAGTACAAAATTTGTTTTATCTAAAAGGGATAAAAAAATGGTTAATGTTGGGGCAACATCTACAAAAGATTATATATTTATAAACAAATCTGTTGGTCATAGAAACTATTTATCTCACTTGGATGTAAAAACAAATCGAGATGTTTTTATAAAACTTGAAAATAACTATGCGTACTGGAAACTATCATTATGTGTGAGACTATATATAATGGATTTTTTAAATATAAGTATTGATAAAAAGGAAGTTAAAGAATTATTAAAATCCATTGATAATTGGGCAGTTAAAAATCACTTGAGATATAAAGTTTAGTTTTACTATGTTATTCTATAATATTCAAATCAAGAAGGATGGTGAAGTACAAAATAGCAACAATGGGAATTTGGGGAGTAAAAAATAATTTAGTAAGAGTAATTAATTATGTATCTAACGAAGATAAGACAACAGAAGCATTAAAAGATTTACATAATGAAATAGATTATATTTCTAACAATAATAAAACGGAAGAAAAATTATATGTAAGTGGAATTAATTGTAGTGTTAATACTGCATATGAAGAAATGATTGAGGTAAAAAAACATTTTAATAAGACTGGTGGGATAATAGCATTTCATTCTTATCAATCGTTTAAAGAAGATGAAGTTACACCAGAGATAGCTCATTCAATTGGTATTGAATTAGCTGATAATATGTGGGGAGATAGATTTCAAGTAATTGTAGCAACTCATTTAAATACCAATCATATTCATAACCATTTTGTAATTAATTCAGTTTCATTTGTAGATGGAAAAAAGTATTATGATACAAGGACCTCTTATGCAGAGTTAAGAAAACTTAACGATATGATTTGCGAGGAACACAATTTAAGTTTTATGGAAGAGAAGAAAACTAAAAGTGGAATCAAATATCTTAACTATCAAAAGAAAAGTGAGAATAGCAGTTATTCAAAACAAACAAAACAGGATATAGACATAGCAATAGCTCTTTCTAATTCATTTAATGAATTTATGAATGTATTAAGAAATATGAATTATGAAGTAATAATTAGAGCAAATAAATTAAGTGTAAGAAGCCTTGATTATAAAAGAAATATAAGAATAGAAAGACAATTTGGTGAAGATTATACAATTGAAAATATAAATAAACAAATATTGGGATTATATCTTCCTAAACAAAAGAAGATCTATAGTAATTATTTTAAGAGAGATAATACTATGGATTTTTTATTTAAAGTTAATTTAAAAGGAATAGCAAAGTCATATATAAGATATTTAAAAATATTAAATAAATATCCAACATATATAAAGAAACATAAAGTATCAAGCGAGATTCAAAAAGATGTTTTAAGAATGGAAGAGATAAATAAACAAACAATACTTCTTGTTGAAAATAAAATTGAAACAAAAGAAGATTTTGACAACTATTACATTTCACTTATTGATGAATTAAATAAAACAGATAATAAAGAAGATATTAAAAACAAAATAAAATTATGTGAAGAAATAAGAAACAGGAAAGAAATAGTTGAAGAAATAACAAAAGAGAAAGAAAGTAGGGTGATAATAAAGTGAATAATTCAGGAGATGCTGCTGAAAAGATTGTGAATATATCGTTACAAGGATTTGAAGTAGCAGCAAGAATAACAGGAAGAAGTGCTGAAAGAATTGGAGCACTATTACTTGCTGTTATGAAAGATAAGCAAAAAAATAAGGGTAAAACTAGACTTAATAATATGTTAAAGTCTGGGAAAGAGTTAAAAGTTTTTTCTATAAAGAAAAGTGAATTAAAAATATTTAAGAATGAAGCCAAAAGATATGGTGTTTTGTATAGTGCTTTAATTGATAAAAAAGACAAAGATGGAATAGTTGATATTATGGTAAGAGGTGAAGACGCTGCCAAAATAAATAGAATTGTAACAAGATTTAATTTATCAAGTTATGATGAAGCTAAAATTAGAAGTGAAATACAAAAGACTAGAGAAAGTAAGAATAAAAAGAGTCAAGTTGAACAAAGATTAAAAGAAGAACTAGAAAAAAATCCAATTATAGATGATTCATCAAACCCCCATTCGGCTCTGACAGGAAAAAGCCCTCCGTCAAAGCATTCCTTAGAAACCTTAGAGACTTCGGAAAAGGGTAGTGTTAGTAAACCTTCTGTAAGAAAAAAATTAGAAAATGCTAAAAATGAAGTTAGATTAAGAGAAGAAAAACGCTTTAAGTCTGAAGTTAAGAAGGAAAAGCGAAAGGCGAAGAATCGATGAAGAAAGAACTTTTTAAAGTAATTGAAATGGATAAATTTGAATATGGATTAATAATAAATGCTTTAAATGAATTGAGAAATCAGTGTATAAAAGAAGGAAAGACTACTGAATTTATCGATGAAGTATTAATAAAAATATTCGATGCTCCAGAACAAAAAAGATACTTTAAAAGGAAAGGGTATATCGATGCAAGATAAGTTTAATAAATATATATTTTTATTAGGACTTATTCCAGTAATATGGATTTCTATGTTAATAGCACCTTCACTTGATGGAGGATTAAAACAAATAATAAAGGATTTTTCAAATATAATGGAAAATCCTTTTTCTATTTCTTGGTGTAGTAATTCTTTAAAAACAATAATAATATTTTCTACTATTTATTTAATTGGAATACTAATTTATAAATCAACTAAAAAGAATTATCGAAAAAGAGAAGAACATGGTTCTGCTAAATGGGGAGATGTTATCGAAGTAAATAAAAAATATGAACAGAGTCCATATGCTAACAACAAAATATTAACAAAAAATGTTTGTATAGGTTATGATGGAAGACTTCATAGGAGAAATTTAAATACACTTGTCATTGGAGGAAGTGGAGCAGGTAAAACAAGATTCTATGCTAAGCCTAATGTAATGCAAGCAAACACATCTTTAGTAATATTAGATCCTAAAGGAGAGATAGCAAGAGATGAGGGGTATTTACTTGAGGAAAAGGGATATGTTGTTAAAGTATTAGACTTAATAAATATGCAAAGAAGTCATTGCTATAATCCATTTGTATATTTGCAAGATGATAATGATATACAAAAACTTGTAACAAATCTTTTTAAGGCAACTACACCAAAAGGAAGTCAATCAAGTGATCCTTTTTGGGATACAGCTGCAGAAACATTACTTCTTGCACTAATTTTTTATTTGTGGCATGAGGCACCAGAAGATGAACAAAATTTTTCAATGGTTATGGAAATGCTTCGTGCAGGTGAAGTAAAAGAAGATGATGACAATTATGTAAGCCCTTTAGATATTTTATTTAATCAATTAGAAATAGAAAATCCTAATCATATAGCAATAAAATATTATCGAGATTACAGAAGTGGTTCTGGAAAGACATTAAAATCTATTCAAATAACACTTGCTTCAAGACTAGAAAAGTTTAATCTTGATAGTGTATCATCACTTACTCAAACAGATGAATTGGAACTTGATACAATTGGAGAAAAAAAGACAGCTTTATTTGCAATAATACCCGATAATGATACATCTTTTAATTTCTTAATAAGTATATTATATACTCAATTATTTCAACATTTGTTTTACTCTGCAGATCATAAGTATGGTGGGAGACTACCTGTTCATGTACACTTTTTAATGGATGAATTTGCTAATGTAAGTCTTCCAGATGATTTTGATAAGATTTTATCAGTTATGAGGTCGCGAGAAGTATCAGTATCGATTATTTTACAAAATCTTGCACAATTAAAAGCATTGTTTGAAAAACAATGGGAAAGTATTGTAGGAAATTGTGATGAGTTTTTATATCTTGGTGGAAATGAGCAATCTACTCATAAATATGTGTCAGAACTATTGGGAAAAGAAACAATTGACTTGAATACTTATGGAAAATCAAGTGGACATTCTGGAAATTATTCTACTAATTATCAATTAACAGGAAGAGAATTATTAACACCTGATGAAGTAAGACTTTTAGATAATAGAGAAGCTATTTTATTTATAAGAGGTGAAAGACCAATAAAAGATTTTAAATATGATATATTAAAGCATCAAAATGTAAAATTATCAGTTGATGGAAATGCAAAACCATATATGTATGGAGAAGATAGTAAATCAATTGCAACAATAAATTTGGATTTTTCAAGCATTAAAAGAATAGAGAGTATTGATGAAGAAGAAACTATTTTAGAAGATTATGATTTAGTATCATCCGAAGAAATAGACAATTATTTATTAAAGAAAGAAGGTAGTAAAAATGAAAATTAAAGAAAATTTTATAAAGTTTAAAAAAGGACTAGGAGAAAAGAGGTATAAAAGATTTAAGACTGTAGCATTCAGTCTTTTTATTTTAGCAATTTGTGGTAGTTCTGTTGTAGTGTTTGCTGCAGAAGAAGATCCACTTAAAGTAGTAAATAATCTATCTAATTTTATTTTTGGATTAATAAGAGCTATTGGAATGATTATTTTGGGATTTTCTGTAGTTCAAATTGGTCTATCAATTAAAAGCCATGATCCAAGTCAGAGAGCTAATGGATTTCTTACTTTTGCTGGAGGATTATTTATAACTTTTGCAAAAGATATACTAGACTTCATAACAAAATAAGGAAGTGTATTTAAGTGAGCGATAATTGGATAGTACAGAACATAGAAAATGCACTAGAAACATGGAATTCTAAACTTGCAGATATTTGGAATCTCATTACACAAACCCCAGAAACTTTTAAAGGAGGAACAATATGGAATGTTATTAAAACAATTCATGGTGGAGTACAAGCAATAGGTCTTGCTTTATTAGTTTTGTTTTTTGTAATTGGTGTTATGAAAACGTGTGGCTCATTTGCAGAAGTGAAAAAGCCAGAGCATGCAGTAAAATTATTTATAAGATTTGCTATTTCAAAAATAGTAGTTACATATGGACTTAATTTAATGTTAGCATTATTTAGTATTTCACAAGGAATAGTTACAAAGGTGATATCTTTATCAAGTATTACAGGTTCTACTAAAACAGTTCTCCCAACTTCAATAATAGAAGCTATTGAGGATTGTGGATTTTTTGAGTCAATACCACTTTGGGCAGTTACTCTTATAGGTGGTCTTGTTGTAACAGTTTTATCTTTTATTATGATTATGACAGTTTATGGTAGATTCTTTAAACTATATCTATATACAGCACTAGCACCAGTTCCTTTATCAACTTTTGCTGGAGAGCCAACTCAAAGTGTTGGTAAAAGTTTTTTGAAAAGTTATTCTGCAGTATGTTTAGAAGGAGTAGTAATAGTATTGTCATGTATTATATTTTCTCTATTTGCTAGTTCTCCACCAGTTGTAAATGTAAATGCTTCTGCAGTTAATCAAGTATGGAGTTATATTGGTGAACTAGTATTTAATATGTTAGTTTTAGTAGGAACAATAAAAATGTCGGATAGAGTAGTGCGAGAAATGATGGGATTATAATTCTTTTTGGTGAAATGAAAAATTAAGTGCAACATGCATTTAATCTTTTCATATTATTTAAAATTGAAGGACTAAATGAAACAAAAAGAAGTAATTTTTCTAAAAAAAATACAATATATGTGTTCAAGTTAGTATTTCAGGGCA